>JAKSTR010000181.1 GCA_024402495.1 Treponemataceae bacterium | reverse complement strand
TTTTTCGCTTAAATAGAACTTGCCTTGCCCAGCAAACCCGAAGATTCTTTTTTTGCAAGCGGAGTTTCCGGGTCAAAATGCACGTCCAGCTGAGGGAACGGAATAATGATGTTTGCAGCGGCAAGTTCGCGGTGCACGTTTTTGAAAAGTTTGCCTTTCATGGCAAGGAAATCTTCTTTTTTGCACCATGCGGCAACCTGAACATTTACGGAAGAATCTGCAAAACTGTCGTAAAGCACAACCGGCGCTGGTTCTGCAAGCACGTATTCTGTTTCTGCCGCAATTTTAATCAAAAGCTGTTCCACTGCTTCCAAATCGCAGTCGTAAGGCAAGCCTACGCTAAGGCAAAAACGGCGGTTAGGGTTGTAAGAAGCGTTTACAAGCTTAGACTGAATTACCGATTCGTTTGGAATGCGCACAATCTGGTTGTCCGGCGTGTGCAGTTTTACAGAAAGAAGATCAATTGAATCTACCGTACCGGAAACGCCGTCGATTGTAATAAAATCGCCAATTTTGAAAGTCTGTTCAGACAGCATGAAAAAGCCGCTGATAATGTTACTTACAGATGTTTGTGCAGCAAAACCAACCGCGATACCGGCAATTCCCGCAGCACCTAACAATGCCGAAAGTTTAATTCCAAACAAATCCAAGATGTAAAGGGTTATCAGCACAACGAACGTGTATTTAAGCCCTTTTTCTATAAGCATTGCAATCTGGGGCTTTACCTTTTTGCACACGGTTTTCTTCATTAAAGAACGAATAACTTTGTACAAAATGAACATTAAAAGTACAGCGCCAATAACGGTGCCAATTTTAATAAAAAGCTCCGCCGTAAGATTTGTTTTTACCCAATCAAGCATAAAAATCCTCTCTGTGGTTTTATTTTACGGAAAAATTACTGATTTTTTCCGATTTGCAGTTTCAGCAACTTTTAATGTTTTCAACTTTTTTAGCAGTTTTTGGCAATTTATAATTGAAATTTCTTAAAGCCCGTTTTTCGGGCAGATATCGCAAATCAAGCAGGTCTGGCACTGGGGCTTTTTTGCGGTGCAAACGTATCTGCCGTGCAGAATAAGCCAGTGGTGGGCGTGCTGCAAAAATTCTGCCGGTATAACCTTGAGCAAATCTTTTTCAATTTGTTCTGGTCTGGTGCCGCCGCTTAAACCCATGCGCGGCGCAATGCGCAGAAGATGCGTATCTACCGGCATAACGGCTTCGCCGTAAAGTACGTTAAGCATGACGTTTGCGGTTTTGCGCCCTACGCCGCTCAGTTCCATAAATTCTTCCCTTGTACGGGGAAATTTTCCCAGTTTTTCAATTGAAAAAACGGAAAAATCAACCGAACCTGCGCTGTCGCCGTATTTCTGGCAAAGCTGCGCCGCAAGTTCCATTACGTGTTTTGCCTTGCTGCGGTACAGGCCAACGCTTTTTATGTGTTCTATCAGCCCGGCTTCGCCCAGACTGAGCATTTGCCGCGGCGTTTTTACGGTTTTGTAAAGTTCGGCAGTGGCTTTGTTTACGCTTTTGTCCGTTGCCTGGGCGCTTAGCACCACCGAGACCAGCAGCGTAAAAGGATTTACCGCAACCAGTTCGGTTTTTGGTTCGGGGTTTTGTGCCTTAAACCGCGTAAAAACTTCAGAAATCTGCTGATTTGTCAAATATTCCATTCAGGCGCCTGCAAAATCTCAATTAACTCTATTTTATGCGAAAACTCTAAAAGGTTCAATTAAAAAAGCTGACAATTGTTAAGCAGGCAGCAAAAGCACGTCATGCTGAACTTAGTTCAGCATCCGATTTGTTCCCAAAATCAGATTCCGAAACAAGTTCGGAATGACA
>JAKSTR010000180.1 GCA_024402495.1 Treponemataceae bacterium | reverse complement strand
ATGACAATTATTTTGTTCGGAATGACCGTCATGCTGAACTCGTTTCAGCATCTCGCAACTGAATCCTATAATTACGCAATGTACATGAGCCTTTATGTTTGCTTCACTGTCCCAACGGAAAGTTCTGTAGGCAAAATCAAAATGTATTCCAAACTGTTCAAACAAAGGTTTCCAAATTGCGGCTACCTGTTCGCCTTGGGTAATTGAGTTTGTAGAAACCAAAGCACATCTGATATTTGTATTTTGAATTAACTGCGATGCTTTGTAATACCAGCCGGCAACATAATCAATGTTTTTACCAAAACCTTTCATCAAAGTTTCTAAATCGTCTTTTTGTTCTTTCGTCTGGTATGCATAACCTACAAACGGCGGGTTGCCCATTATGTAATTCAGTTCCGTTTTAGGAACAAGGGTTTCCCAGTCAAGGCGCAGGGCGTTGCCTTCTACAATGTTTGCGTAACTTTTAAGCGGCAAAAAATCCAGATTGCGCCCCAGTATTTTTGCCGTTTCGTTCATCATCTGGCTTTCTGCAATCCACAGGGCAGTTTTTGCAACAACGGTGGCAAAATCGTTTATTTCAATTCCGTAAAACTGGTGTATCGAAACATGTATTGCGGCTCCGTCAAAGTCCATTTCGTTCTGTCCGCCGGTTTCAATTTTTAAGCATTCGTTGCCAAGCCGGCGCAGGCTTAAATATGTTTCCGTCAAAAAGTTTCCGCTGCCGCATGCCGGGTCTAAAAATTTCAGGGTTCCCAGTTTTTTATGGAATTCCTTTATTTTTTCAATTCTTGTTTTTTCTACTTTTATGGCTTTTAAGGTTTCAAATTCGTTTTTAAGGTCTTCTAAAAAAAGCGGGTCTATTACTTTGTGAATGTTTTCTATGCTTGTATAGTGCATTCCGCCAGAGCGCCTTGTTTCGGGGTTCAGGGTGCTTTCAAATATTGCGCCAAAAATAGTCGGGGAAATTTCTGACCAGTCAAAATCTTCGCTGGCGTTTCTAATCAGCAGGTCTTTTATTTCTTCCGTAAAAGAAGGAATCAGCTGGTCTTCTTCCGTAAAAAGTCCGCCGTTTACATAGGGAAAGGCTGCAAGTTCCGGGTTGTCCTGTGCAAGGAATGGGTCGCGTTCTTCCGGCTTCTGGTCTAAAACCTTGAACAGATCCAGCAGGGCTTTGCGCAGGTGGCGCGGCTCAAAGCGCTTAAGGTAATCGCCAAACATCGATTTATGCCCGAATATTCCTGCGTCTTCCGCATACAGACAGAACACAAGGCGCACGCAAAGCATGTTAAGGCTTTTAAGGCATTTTTCCATGTCAAGGTTCGGCACGGTTTTATACTGTTCCAAAAGTTTATCGTAAATATCGCCAATTATGTCGCCGGCTTTTTTTGATACTTCCAGTTCTTTTTTAAGGTGTTCGTTTCCTGTGTCTGCAATAAAGGCAAGGCGGTAATATTCTTTTTCAAAGTTTTCAAGCAGAATTTCTTCCGGTTCGCCGTTGGGGTTTTCCATGTCGTAAACAAGAAAGGTGTCAAAATTACAGGTAATTATCCAGCGCGGGTGCTGAGAAAGCGGCAGACCTGCTATATATTTTTTTGCCTGCTGAAACGGCGTTAAAAGAGTTCCGTCAGACTGCTTGATAGGAGTGCGCAAATCTTTGCTGGAACTTTTCTGTTCTATCATTACTCTTGTGCTTGGTATGTAAACATCAATAAAGTTTGTAATTGTTTTATCCTGAAACTTATCTTTTATCTGGTTTTCAAAATAAACAAACGAAGCAAAATCCTGTATTCCGTATACGTTGCAAAGCAAATCCAGCCAGAATTTCTGGCTTTCTCCTTTTTCGTATCCTTTGCCTTTCCAGTCTTCGCTGAATTTTTTTGCGGCTTTTGCCTGTTCCAGTTGTGTCATATCTTATTCCTTGCCATGTAGTTTTTTGCAGTTCACAGTATATCACAGTACG
>JAKSTR010000018.1 GCA_024402495.1 Treponemataceae bacterium | reverse complement strand
CAAGCCAGCCTTCTTTGCGAGCCAATACAGTAGCAATGCGGAGAGCGAAACATTTTTTACCAAGAAGAGCGTTTCCGCCGTAACCAGAACCGTAAGACCAGATGAGTCCTTCGTCCGGGAACTGAGAAATGTATTTGTGTTCAACGTCAGCACATGGCCAAATTCCGTTGTCTTTTTCACCGTTGTTAAGTGGTTTACCAACTGAGTGCAAACATGGAACGAATTCGCCGTCTGTTCCGAGGAGATCGAGAACTTTTGATCCGGCACGTGTCATGATGTCCATGTTAAGAACAACGTATTCAGAGTCTGTAATTTCGATACCGTTTTTAGAAATTGGTGAACCGAGCGGACCCATGCAGAAAGGAATAACGTACATTGTGCGGCCGTGCATACAGCCTTTGTACAAACCTTTCATTGTAGCTTTCAATTCAACTGGGTCAATCCAGTGGTTGGTTGGACCAGCATCTTCTTCTTTTACAGAAGAAATAAATGTACGTGCTTCAACACGTGCTACATCACTTGGAAGTGAGCGGAAAAGGAAGCTGTTTTCTTTCTTTTTAAGAGGAATAGCAAGACCAGCATCAACACATTTCTGCATCAAGCGATCGTATTCAGCAGTAGATCCATCGCAAACGTAAACATCGTCTGGTTCACACATAGCGATACATTCTTCAACCCAAGCTTTGATTTTTGGGTGTTTGATGTCTTCAACTTTCATCAAAAACTCCTTCTATGCCTGCGTATTGCAGGAATTTATGCCGAGTTACCGGCTACTTTCAAATGTTTTTAGTGTCGTTTGACTGAACATTCTTGAAAAATATAGCTTTTTTTGGCAAATAAAACAAGTATCGCGCGCCCTATTTAATTAGTAAAGAAATACGCAAAAATCATCTATAAAAAGAACCAGACAGACGTTTTTCAGTTTTTCGTAAGCAGGGCGAAGCCGGAAATTTTGCGGCAAAATGCTTCCGTATCCAGCCTGCCGTAAGCCGACATTTTCTGCAAAAATACAAAACACGCCTTCAGCATTTTACCGCCTGCAAAATGCATTTTACCTTTCAGCTTGTTGTTTTGCCTTCTACATTTGCATAAACTGAAAGCATAAAACGGAGGCAGAATATGAGTGAAGAAAAAACCAAAGGTCTGAACGGCAATCAGTTAAAGCTTATCGCCATCGCCGCAATGACATTAGACCATCTGATATGCGTAATTTTTCCAAATTTTCCCAAAACATGGTGGATAATTTGCCTGCACATAATAGGACGAATTGCGGCACCTACTTTCTGGTTTATGGTTGCCGAAGGCTATTTTTACACAAAAAACATAAAAGCCTATCTTTTGCGGCTGGGAATTTTTGCAGTAATTTCGCATTTTGCATACAATTTTGCATTCGGCATTCCATTTGTGCCTTTTAAAACCACGGTTTTTAACCAGACCAGCGTAATATGGGCGCTTTTTATCGGCGTGCTTGCCCTTACCCTTACAGACCAGCGGTATTTCAACCTGAAACACTGGCAGAAAGTGCTCGTAGTATGGGGCGCAACAATACTGGCTTTCTGTGCCGACTGGAGCAGCATTGCCGTTCTTGCGATTGTGGACATTTACTACAACCGCGGCAACCTGAACAAACAGGTTTTCAACATGATGAAATGGGTACTGCTTTATGTAATCGTTTACTTTCTGTTCATTGATAAAGTTTACGGACTTATTCAGCTGGGAGTCATTCTGGTATTTCCGCTGATGGCAAACTACAACGGTCAGCGCGGCAAATGGAAAGGCATGAAATGGTTTTTCTATATTTATTATCCGCTGCATCTGGTAATTTGCGGCATTATACGCATTGCGCTGCACGGCAACACCGGCGTACTAATCGGCGCATAAACGGCTTGCAGAACCTTACTTCAGGCTTTTAGCCTTTTCAAAAAAGCCGAAAAAAAAATAAACGCCTGATTCTGGTGGAGAAAAACTCGTTTTGAACCAACCACCAGAATCAGGCGTTTTTATAAATTCAATATGCAGCAAATTAAACGGAACTAATAATTCTGCTTTTTCCAGTCTGCTATGCGCTGTTCCAAACTTGCAATTTCTATATTTTCAGTCTGCTTAAGCGAATCGGCAAGATACGGTACCAGAACCTGGCTTTTTATATCTTCCCATGCCGCCGGTAAAATATTTGGCGGCGACAAATATTCCGCGGTCGGCAAGTGCCCGTACAAAAGCGGGTAAAAAATCGGAAAATATTTTTCGTTTACGCTTTTTACCGCCGAAAAACCGCCGGCAATACCAAAAGTACAAACCGTCATCTTCATTTTTTCACTGCGCTCCAAAAGCGCTTTCTGATTTTCTTCGTTGCAAAGCCACAAAACAAAAGATTCTGCGCCTTCGCGGTTTTTGGTCTTGCGGTGGATGCCCAAATAAATCAGTTTGTCCGCCATTGCAATGCGGTTGCTTTTGGCAATCCACCTGAAATCAACATTCTGCAAGCGGTCTTGGGGCAAAGTAAAAAGCTCGTCGCTTTTGCTGTACGTAAACAGGCATTTGTCAGAATTAACCAGCTTGTAAACCGGGTAACAAAGGTTTGCAAACTGAAAATCGCTTTCCTGCCCTACCGAATCATTGTTGTCAACCGACCATTCCTTCAAATAATCAATGCAGCCCTGCAAAACCAGCTCGTTATAGCTGAAAAGATTTTCACTTTCGGTATAGTCTGCGCCAAAAAGCTTGGAAACGACATAGGCAAAATCGCTGTCCCAAACCGGGGCAAAACCCATTGCCGTAAACGCGCCTTTTCTGTTCTTTTTGTTGAAAGACTTAGAAGTTTCCTTAATTTCTTCAAGCGTAAGCATAAAGTCGCTTTTTACAAAATCCGCGTTGTTTGCAGAAAAAGCCAGCAGCGGCAAGTTGAAACTAACCGGCAAAAGATACTGCCTGCCGTTAATATTTCCCAGTTCCAGAAGCTGGGGATAAAAATCCTTTTTTGAAAGTTTTTCTTCGCTGAATACAAAATCAAGCGGCAAAAAGTTTTTGCGCACCATTTCGTTTTTAAGCCACGGACCAATTACAATATCCGGCGAATTTTCGCCGGCACTTGCAAAGGAACCTACCGGACTTTCGCGGTATTCTACAATTACTTTATAAGTATCCTGACTGGAATTAAAAAGTTCGGCGTAGCTTAATAAAATGCTCTGGTCTGTCCAGATTACTACGGGTTTAGAAGTTTTCTTTGAATAAATAAAAAACAATATGCCCGCCAGAACAAATGGCAGGCATATTAATGGTATATAAATTTTACGAAATTTTAAGCTCATGCCCTATTATGCCAATTCTTCGGCGGCTTTGTAAATAGAAGCATAAACCTGTTCAATAATTCCTTCGTCAAGGCTAGAGAATGCAACGCGCAAGTGACCATCATCAATTGCAACGGTACCAATTCCGTATTCGTTAAGCAGTTTCTGGCGCAGCGCTTCGGCACTAATGCCCTTGCATTCAAAACTCATAAAGTAACCAGAGTTGAAAGGCATAGCTTCCAGTACTGCGTGGCCTTTTTTAGAATCTACAAAGTCGCGAACGATTTTGTAGCGGTTTGCAAGAATTTTGCGGAATGCAATTTTTTCTGCTTCATATTCCGGGTTTGCCGCAGCCTTAAGCATGATAGACTGAGCCGGTGTTGAACAGCAGGAAACTGAAGAACGGATAACGCCCATAAGTTTTTTGTTAAGTGCGTCATACTGGTCTGCCGTAAAGCCTTTACCGCCAAAAGTCAAAAAGCCAGTGCGCAAGCCCCATGCAAAATCTTCTTTTGTAGGTCCGTCAATTTTTGCAGCAAAAATATTTTCGTGTGCATCGCAAAGGGCGGCAAACAAAGATTCCGGTGCAATGTCTTCTTCGTAGTTCAAGCCGAAATATGCATCGTCGCACCAAACCATGATTAAAGCGCCCTTGTCGGCATACTTTTTAAGAATGTCTACAATTGCCTTCTGTTCGGTTTTGGTTGGCGAATAGCCTGAAGGGTTCTGAGGAAAGTTCAAAAGAATGCGGATTTTGCCGCATTTTGCTTCTTCGGCAACGGCTTTTTCAAAAGCTTCGCAGTTAAAACCGGTTTTTGTAAAAAGCGTAAACGATTTTAATGTTGCGTTACGGCGTGCTTCAACAATCAGGCTGTAGTTGTCCCAAGACGGGTTTGCAGCCAGAAGACTGTCGCCTTCTGCCAGAAAAAGGTCAGAAAGATAAGAAATACCGGCGGTTAAGCCCGGTACAACAGCCGGAAGGGAAATAGTTTTATCTTTCAATGAAGGGTTTTTTGCAATAATCTGGTCTTTCCAAAAATTACGGAAATCTGGATTACCAGCAGTTGGAGCGTATGCAACGGCTTCTGTAGATGTAAGGGTTGAAAACTCTTTCTGTACAGACGGAACTATTGCTGGTTTTCCGTTAAAAACAGACATACCGATTGTGGCGTTTGCTGTTTTTCCTAACTTTTTTGCTTCTGCACCTTGCGCAATAATCCCTTTCGGGAAAAAAAGGCGCTGACCTAAGTCAGAAAGCATTTTGCCTGGAACAGTTTCAGCTAAAATGCTGTTCAATTCTTGTGCTAATGGGTTAATCATGTGCATAATAATACAGATTTTTGTATTTTTATGCAATATTGGCAACCGATTGCCTGAATTTTAATTTTATATTGTTAAAATTCAGGCTTTCTTCCCTAAAACCGTTAAACTGAAAGCTTTACGCTTTTCAGTTTTTGGCGCGCCTTTTATGCCTGCACGACGCCGTACCGCCCGCCAAGGCTTGCCGCAGAAAAAGCCGCAATATTTTTACGTGCCGGTTTTTATAGAATATTTTAAGTATTTTTGATAAAATTCACGCTGTTGCTTTTAGCATTTTCCGTGCAGGTCTGCATCTGTTTCTGCACGTTTTATATAGAAGAAAACACAACAAAAAGAGGTCTTTTTTGGATAATTCTGATATTTTTGCAAAATGCCGGCAAACGGTAGAAGCCTGCCGCGCCGAAGCCGCCAAACGCGTAGTCGGTCAGACGGAGATTATTGACGGCATTTTAATGGCGATGATTGCCGGCGGACACGTCTTGCTGGAAGGCGTGCCGGGTCTTGCCAAAACTCTGGCAGTAAAAACCTTTGCCGATATGTCGGCGCTTGATTTTAAGCGCATTCAGTTTACGCCAGATCTTTTGCCGGCAGACGTTAGCGGAACTTTGGTTTACGAACAGGCGAAAGGAACTTTTGCAGTACGCCGCGGTCCGGTTTTTGCAAACCTTGTTCTTGCAGATGAAATTAACCGCGCGCCGGCAAAAGTTCAGTCTGCGCTTTTAGAAGCGATGGCAGAAAAACAGGTTACCATCGGCGAAAAAACCTATCCGCTGCCAAAACCTTTTTTTGTTCTTGCAACCCAAAACCCGATTGAACAGGAAGGAACTTACAGCCTGCCGGAAGCCGAGCTTGACCGCTTTCTGCTGAAACTTCTGGTAAAATACCCTACGCCGCAGGAAGAAGCCGAAATCATCAGGCGCAGCAATTCCGCAGGCGAAATCAACAGCCTGCCAGTAAATCAGGTTTTTAACCCGGCACTGCTGGAAGAATTAAAAGCCGCCCTGCCGAAGGTAGAATGTGACGAAAAAATAGTTCAGTACATCGTTTCAATTTTGAATGTTACCCGGCAAAACGCAAATACAGCAGCCGAAAACGGAAAAGGCAAAGGCCGCAACGACATTCTGCGCTACATCACCTTTGGTGCTTCGCCGCGTGCCGGTATTGCACTGCAAAAATGCGCAAAAGTAAACGCCATGTTTGACGGCCGTTCTTATGTTTTGCCGGACGACGTAAAAAAACTTGCGCCGGCTGTATTGCGCCACCGCCTTGTGCTTTCTTACGAAGCCGCTGCCGACGGTTTAAACGCCGATGACATAATTGCAAAAATTCTTTCGCTTTTGCCAGTGCCGTAATTGCCATGCAGATTGCCCAGACTGCGCAAAACGCGCCAATGCCAGACAGTTACAAAAGCCTTGTTCAACGCGCCAGCCGCCTAAAGCTTTCTGCTTTTTCCATTGCGGAAGGAATGCGTTCAGGCTCTTTCCGCTCTATGTTTAAAGGCCACGGAATTGAATTTACCGGCGTCAGGGATTATTTGCCCGGTGACGACATTCGCTCAATTGACTGGAACGTAACCGCGCGCATGGGCAAACCTTACGTAAAACTTTTTGAAGAAAACCGTGAACTTGTGGTTTTTCTGCTTGTAGATAATTCTGAATCAATGCAAAGCGGATTTTTAAGCAAAAACCGTTTTGAAACCGCAAAAGAAGCCGCCGCCCTGCTGGCTTTTGCCGCAAACCAGATAAACAGCCCTTTGGGCATGGCAATTTTTGACGGTGAAATTACATTTTCTTCCAGCCCAAAAGCCGGGCAAATGCAGCTTATGACCCTTTTGCAGCAGCTGGACAACAGCCAGCATAGCCAGACAAAGGGAACGGCGCTTGCCGGTGCTTTGCAGGGCGCTTACCGGCTTTTAAAAAACCGGTCGCTGGTTGTAATAATTTCGGATTTTAGAAGCGCGGGCTATGAACAGCACCTTGCACATCTTGCCGCAAAACACGACGTGCTGGCACTGCGCATTACCGACCCGAGCGATACGGAACTGCCCCAAGCCGGGTATTTTTCGTTTCAAGACCCGGAATCTAAAATAAAACGCAATTTTCCGCTGTTTTCTGCGGCGTTTTTGCGCGAATGGAAAAAAAGCGGCAAAGACCGCAGCGAACGTTTTTCCAATATGTGCGCAAAACGCGGTATTTTTTCAATTAACCTAAGCACAAAAGACGACCCGGCGCAAGTTTTGGAACGTTTTTTTAGCGCAAAGGAAAAACGCTGATGAGCGCATTTAGTTTAACGCCGCAAAATGTTACCGTTGGCGAAAAAGCCCAGCTTGTTTTCAGGTTTGCTTCGCCAGCTGAAATGAATAATTTTATTTGCGATTTTTCTGAAAGTGACGAGGCCGTAAAAAACCTTAACAATTCGCCGTTTTTTACCATTAAACAGATGCATTTTGAAAACGCTAACGGTAACGCCGCAATTTCAATTGATTTTATACCGTGGAAAGCCGGCGAACTGGATTTTGGCACGATTGCGTTTGGTGAAAACACGCAAAATTCCGACGGTTCTTCGTTCATGGTAACAGTTTCGCCGGTATTTATACGCAGCGTTGCCCAGGAAACAAACGCAAGCCAGCTTGCACCACCTGCACCGCCCCGGCTTATTCCCGGAACAAGCTATCTTATTTACGCAGGCGTTGCTTCTGTTATGGCGGCTTTTACCGTTTTTACGGTTCTGCTTTTGCGTTTTAAGAAAATCAGGACATTTTTTGATAATTTAACCGTTAATTTGCGGCGTTCCAGAAATTACCGCAGAATGGTTAAGCAAATCCGCATTTTTACAAAAGGCAAATATACAAATCAGGCGGAAGCCGCGACCAGACTTGTAAATGCTTTCCGCGTTTATTTGCAGAAACGCTTTGGTCTGCCCTTTTGCAGCGCCGCCACTTTTGAAATTCCTCAGCTTTTAAACCAGAACTTTGGCGATTTTTACAGGCAAGGTATTGCCGATTTTCTGCCGGTTTTGCAGCGCTGCGACCAGCTGCGTTTTGCACAAGGTCAAAATGCGTGCCTAAAAGAAGGCGAAAACAAAGATTTGGGCTTAAAACTTGCCACCGCCCTGAATATTTTAGAAAACGAGGCTGAAAATGTTACGATTTGACAATTTGCCGGCTCTTTTTCTTCTTCTGATTTTTCCTCTTAAATTCATTTTGCGCCGCGCCGGTTTACTGCAAAAGCCAAGCCTTCCCTTAATTTTAGCCGACTGGCAGGGCAAGCCGTTTGAATACAAGGCGCATTTCAGCAGTTTTATAGAAGTTTTCAGCAAAACATGCGGCGTTTTTGCCCTAATCTGCTTGATTTTTGCCTTAACCAAGCCCGTTCTGTCTACGCAAAAAAAAGTTTTTACGTCAAAAGGTGCAGAAATTATTTTTGTAATAGACACAAGCCCTTCCATGGCGGCGAAAGACATGCAGGGCAGTCACCGGCTGGACGCGGCAAAACAGTGCATCGAACAGTTTACAAACCAGATACAGGGCGCAAGTTTCGGGCTGGTTGCAATGGCGCAGGAAGCCGCGCTGGTTGTGCCGGTTACTTTAGACCAGAACTATTTTTTAAGCCGCCTGCACGGTCTGCAAATTGGCGAACTGGGCGACGGAACGGCAATCGGTACGGGGCTTGCCACCGCGCTGGTGCACTGCACAAGTTCTAAAGCGCCTAAAAAATGCATAGTCCTTATTACGGACGGCGAAAACAACGCAGGTTCAATTCACCCGCAAACCGCCGCAAGCCTTGCAAAGCAGAATTCGGTTGCGCTTTACGTTTTGGGCATTGGCACGCGGGGAAAAGTGCAGGTTGAATACACAGACCCAAAAACCGGCAAAAATATCAGCGGCTTTCTGGATTCCGGTTTTGACGAAAACCAGCTTTTTAAGCTTGCGGTTGCAGGCGGCGGCGCGTATTTTAGTGCCGAAAATACGGTTCTGCTTGCCAATGTTTTAAAAAACGTTGCCGCCGAGCAGAATGTTCAGCAGACATACCGCGTGGAAAACATAAACAAGCCGCTGTATTCTTATTTTTTGCTTTGCGCCCTTGCACTTTTCAGTTTGTGCTGGCTTTTGCGCCGTGTTTACCTGAAGGAAATTTGAAAAAATGATTAAATTTGAAAATCCTTACATTTTATACGCATTGTGCCTTATTCCTTTTGCGGCGATTTTTGTAATTTTTCGCTTCAGGCAGTTTATTGCCCTTTTTGGCGAAAACAAAACTTACGGCAAAAAGCAGAGTTTCGCCGTAAGTTTTCAAAAACGCTTCGTACTGCGCCTTTTGTTCTGGTCGCTAGGCTTTGCGTTTCTGGTAATTGCCGCCGCCGGACCAAGCTGGGGCAGCAAAAAAGTAAGCGTACAAAAAAACGGCAACGCAGTCTGTTTTGTTTTCGACATTTCTTACAGCATGCTTGCCAAAGATATGCCCGGCAGCAGTACGCGCCTTGGCGCCGCAAGCCTTTACGCCGCAGAACTTTTAAAGCGGCTGGAAGGCAGCACGGTTTCGGCGGTACTGGCAAAAGGCAGCGGCGTTCTTGCCGTTCCGCTGACCGAAGATTTTGGACTTATCAGCAGCCTTCTGGCAAATTTGTCGCCGGGACTGCTTTCTGCGCCGGGTACGGATTTAGCCGCCGGCGTTACGTGCGCCCTGCAAAATTTTCCTGCAAACAGCAGCAAAAATCATACGATAGTGCTTTTTACCGACGGCGACGAAACCCTGAACAGCCTGAAAAGCGCCCTGCAGCAAGCCTACGATGCAGGAACGAGCGTAGTAATTCTGGGTTTTGGCGCAGCCGAAGAAAGCGAAATTATTACCGGAGATAACGAACGCACGGCAAAAACCGCCTTGCGCGAAGAAAAACTAGAAGAAACCGTAAAAGATTTTGCAAAAAATGTTTCGGTTTTTAAAAACTTAAACGCCGGCACCGAAAATTTCTGCAAAATTACATATATTAACGCGCAGGAAGCCGGTTCTGCTTTTAAAGTGCTTAACCAGATTAAGCCAAAGCAAAACCTTAACAATCTGTTTGCCGCCCAGAATAAGACAGCGCCGGACGTTTTTGCAGAAGAAAATTTTACGGTTTACCAGAACCAGAGCGTGCCGCATTACGGATTTTTTGCGTTTCTGGCGCTGCTGTTTTTTGTTTTCGGATATGCGGCGAGCAATTTGCATTTTTCTTCAAATAAAAAAGCAAAAAATACTTTAAGCCTTTTACTTTTTTCAATTTTGTTTACGTCTTGCACGCCCAAAACACAGGTTTTAAGCCACGTTTTTAACGGCGTGCTTTGCTGGCAGCGCAGCGACTACACCGAAGCCGCCGCAAGTTTTCTGGAAGCCCAGCAGACTGCCGCCCAAAACGGCGATGATAACGGCGAAAATTACGCAAACTTTGGGCTTGCCGCAACATATCTAATGCAAAACGAAAGCGCGGCGGCGATAAACCGCTTTAACAAGCTGAACGCCGAGGCGAATCCGGGCTTGCAGTTCGGTTCGTTTTACAATCAGGGCATAATTGCCTACCAGAATGCCGAATTTGAAAAAGCCGCGGACAATTTTAAGCAGGCACTTTTAATTGACAGCACAAACTTAAACGCAAAAATAAATCTGGAACTTTCGATGCAGGAACTTGCGCTGCAGAATGTACAGGGACAAAACCAGACCCAGAGCACGCAAACAAGCGAACAGCAAAATTCCGGATTGCAAGACCTTATTTTTTCGATGATGATGGAGAACGAACAGAACCAATGGAAAAGCCAGCAGCAGGAAAATTCAGATATTTTGGATTATTAGCAGTATTTTTGGGCGTTTTTGCCAGTTCTTTTGCCCAAAATTCTTCAGCCTTAAGCGAACCTTACGTCATTCAAAACCTTGAAGGCGCAGTAAAAGGCAGCGAATGCACTTTTTTGCTTTGCGTACCGAACCACACGCCGCGAGAAGTTACCTATATTTTTGAAGAACCCAAAGGCGACGCAAAACGGATTTCCATACGCAAGGCGGCGCAAAGCAGCGGCAAGCAGACAGACACTTTAATAGAAGCAGTTTTCATATTTAATTCCGCAGGCGAATACGAAATGCCGCCGATTACGGTAAAAACCGGGCAGAAAAAACACGTTGTTCAGCTGGGCACCGTTACCGTAAGCGATAATCCGCGGGCAATGCCGCCGAATGTTTTCTGGGCGACGGGCGAAGAACCGTTTTTGCAGGGCAAAACCACGCAAATTGAACTGCGTGCAAGTTTTGTAGAACATATTGAAAATGCGGATTTTCCGCTGAACGAAACCGCGATTCTGGAGCTGGATGAAGAAATTACCAGCGATTTTGCACCATTTGGCGATGCAATTACGGAAAAAGGCGAACTTTGCGCGGTTTACAACTTTACGCCGCTTTTTGCAGGCGAAGTTTCGTTGCCGGGCGGCACGGTGCATTTAACCGGCACCAACGGCGAAGAATGCCAGTTTGCCGTAACCGGGCAGACCGTTTTTGTTGAAGAATATAAAAAACCGGCAGATTCGGGGTACGGAACAGGCGGCGGCGCAAATGCAGGCGGTATTTTTGCAAGTGCCTTTACCCAAACCGAAGATTTTAGCCAGCCAGAAGAAAACTTACCGCAGGTTTTCAGCGCGGAAGAAGATTTGCAGCAGCTTGCCGCATTGCGTTCTGCAGAACGATGGTCGCTTTTAACAAGCTACAGCCGCCAGAAGCGACTGGAAAAAGAAGCCGAAATGGGCATAGATTTCAGCCCGGACGAAAAATCTGCAATTCAGCTTTTGCTTTTCTGCGGAATTTTTGCACTTTTTCTGCTTTGCGCCCTTTTGATGCTTCACTGGCATAAAATTATCCGCGGCGTTCTGTTTCTGCTTGTTGCCTTCTGTCTGGGCGCATTCTGCATTTACGACGGCGCAAAACTTTTGCCGCAGGGCGCGGTTTTTGCAGGCGGAAATATCTGCACCGTACCGGACGAAGATTCTTTAAGCGCAACAAGCTTAAAAAGCGGCAGCCGCATAACCGTAAAAAAGAATCGCGGCGATTGGGCGCTGATAAAATACGACGACCAGTTTTCGGGCTGGGTAAAAACCAGCGATTTGTATTTAATAAACCGCGCGTCGTCGCAAACTGCCGCGCCAACAGAAAACGCCACCACGGTTTGGGGCAAATACATAAAAGACAAAAGCAGCAAATAAGGGAAAAATTATGGATTTCGGCGATATTTTAAACCAATGGGAAGAACAGGAAAAAAAATCCGCGGGTGAGAAAAAAAAGCAAAGTCAGCGTCCGGCAGGTTCGGGCAAAAAACTGAACGCACCTTCGCTTTTTCCTGATGAAAAACCAAAAACGGCAGAAAATAAAGGTTCTTCCAGAACGGCGCAGGCTACAAAAGCGGCGGTTCACAAGCAGGAACCAAAAATCAACCCGATGAATTACTGGATGAACCGCTACGGCGTGGTAGACAAAGACGCCCAGCGCCAAAAAGAAGAAGAACGCGAAGCGATGATTGATTTTTCTCAGCTGCGTTTTATGCCTACCGAAGCAACTTTAGACCTGCACGGCTTAACCCGCGACGAAGCCTGGACGCAGCTTGACCTTTTTATAAGCGAATGCAAGCGCCGCAAGCTGCGCAAAGTGCTGATTGTTCACGGGAAAGGCAACCATTCGCCGGATGCGCCGGTTTTAAGCGCCGTAGTACGCAATTTTATTGAACGCGATTACAGGCTTGGCGCAAGCGGACACCCGGACAAAAACGAAGGCGGTCGCGGCGCAACCTGGGTTGTCATAAAAGAAAGCAGCACGAAAGACTGACCGGCGCAAAATATGCAGACAAAAATGCAAACACGCGTCCTCTTTTCCGCGCGCGTATATTTGAAAAACTTAAAAGATTCGGCAGGCTTTTTAATAATTCGTCATTCCGAACCAGTTTCGGGATCCGCAGCTTTTGCTATTTGCTTTTTCTCTTACTGTAGTCTGGTGTACGCAAAAACTGGGACTATTTTATGAAAGTTTGAATGTTCTTTTGCTATTTGCTTTGATCCTTCTGTCATTCCGAACTTGTTTCGGAATCTGATTTTTTTTCGGCAAGCCCAAATACTGTTTTTTGCGCGCGTATTTGGAAAAATTAAAAGCTCCGAAGTCGTTTTATTTTTCAATTTTGGCTAATTTTTAGGAAAATTATAAATAGCCCTTGTACAGAAAAAAGATTTTAAGTATTTTTTAAAGTATGGACGATTTTTACCAAATTTTGGGCGTACCCAAAAGCGCCACTGCTGACGAAATAAAAAAAGCCTATCGCGACGCGGCAAAAAAATATCATCCGGACGCAAACCCCGGTAATGCCGCCGCCGAAGAAATGTTCAAAAAAATCAATGCCGCGTATTCGGTTTTAGGCGACGAAACAAAACGCGCCCAATACGACCGCTACGGCAGCGCCGACGAACGTCCACAGCAAACTTATCAGCGCACATATCAGCAGCAAACCTATGCCGACTACGATCCGTTTGAAGAATTTTTCGGCAGCGGATGGAAAGACGCATGGAAAAATCAAAATACCAGCCAGCAAAACGAAAACCCGTATAACCAGCACCAATATTCTTACAACTGGAACAGTTCGCAGAAACTTAGCAAAAAAGCGGCTTTTTCGCTTTTGGCAAAAAATCTTTTAAAGGTTCTTCTGGCGCTGTATTTTTTCCGGGCGGCAATGGTAATTTTCCCGTTCGGTTTAATTATAGAAATTTACGTTTTGGTAAACAGCATAAGCGGCATTATTCGTTCAATTAAGGCACTTTTTAACTTTACCAACAACGAATAATCAGCGCGCCGATACGGCAAAACAAGGCACGCTGACGCTTAAATCTTATAATTCCTTCTTTTTTAAGGTTTTAAGGTTATTTCAAAATCAGGTGAAAGCCTGAAAACAAAAAAGCCCCGGATAATTTTTCGGGGCTGTATTTTTTCAGTTTGTGCAGGCAAAAAAAACAACCAGACAAAACCAAAATCAGTTTTGCCCGGCTTGTGAGAAAAATATAGAAAAATCGAAAATAAAAATCAGATAAAAAGTGTTTTTAGCGTTCGCGGAAAATAATGCGACCGCGGTTCAAATCGTATGGAGAAAGTGCAACGCGAATGCTGTCGCCTGGAACGATACGAATATAGTGTTTGCGCATTTTACCAGAAAGATAGGCAAGAATTACGTGACCGTTTTGTAATTCAACTTTAAACATGGTGTTTGGCAAAGCTTCTTTTACAATGCCTTCAACTTCAATAGCTTCTTCTTTAGCCACAAGTCCTCCAAAAATTACGCGAAAATAAGAAAAATTTGTTATTTTGCAAATAAACCATTTGCTTTTTTACGATTTCGCTCTTATAATTCTATGAATAAAATACATTGTTTGTCAACATAGGGAGTTAAAACTATGCAAGAAGAATTTATTCAAAAAATGAAACAGTTGATGCTGGAAAGTAAAAAGGAAATTTTAGATAAACTTGCTGCTAACAATGCTGAATTTAAGAATATGATTGAAAACAGCGATGCAAAAGACGAAGTAGATGCTGCAACCGATGCCGTTGATACACAGATGCTTGACGGTCTGGCAGAAAAAGACACAAACCGCCTGCGCCTTATCGATTCGGCACTGATGCGCATTGAACAGGGAAAATACGGCTTGTGCATGAAATGCGGCAAACCAATTCCACAGGAACGCCTTGAAGCCATGCCTTACGCTTTGCTTTGCATCAACTGCAAATCTAAAGACGAACGCCGCAACCGCTAAACGGTATTGCAAAAAACGCTTGTGCCAGACACAAGCGTTTTTTTATTTTATTGAACGAACGGAACGAACTGCCATACCGGCTTATCTTCCTGCCAGAAAAGCTGCATGCTGCCAGTATATCCGGCATTTTTTGCCGCAATTTGGGCACGGTCAAAGGCGCAGGCAATACCGGCGGCACTGTGCGCATCAGAATTGATGACAATTGGCACATTGCAGCGGCAAAGTTCGGTTAAAAACTCTGCGCCGGGATAAACGTCGTCCATAACGCCGCGGCTTATTGCGCCGGTGTTAATTTCTGCCATTATTCTGGCATCTCCGCAGCAGCGCGCCGTTTTTATAATTTCTTCTTTGTACCAGCCTTCATCTTCGCTGAAAAAATGCAGCTTGCCGTTAAGTTTTCTTATCAAATCCAAATGCCCGGCAAAATCAAAAGTAGAATATTTTATCATCTGCCGCACGGTTTCAAAATAAAACTCTACCAGCCTGCGGTAATTGCCGCCAAAACATTTTTCCGCACAGTCTGCAATAATTTCAGGCTTCCAGTCCACGGCAAAAGGCGGCAAATTCGGGCTTGGCGCAAGATAATGCACCGAACCGATTATGTAATCCGCGGCAAGCTGAGATTTATAAACGCTCAAATCCGGCTGGCTGGCATAAGGCAGATATTCGGCTTCGTAGCCGCAGAAAAGCTGTATTTTATTTTTATACAGCGATTTAAGCCGTTTAATTTCTTCAACGTAAGCGCCAAAACTGTTAATTGCAATATGGCAGTCGCCGGCAAAAGGCCACATCGCATGACCAGAAAAACCGAAAGCTTCCAGACCGCAGTCAAGGGCGGCAATCAGCATTTCTTCGCAGGTATTTTTGCCATCGCAAAAAACTGAATGAGTATGAAAATCCGCCTTGCGCGAAAAACCAGATAAATTATTCATGAGAAAGCCATTCCTCGGTTTTGGTTGTAAACTCGTCAAACAACATACCGCATTCTTTAAGGCAGGTGTCGCAGGCAACCGCGCTGCCTGCTTTTGCAATCAGTTCCATTTGCATAGCCGCATCGTACAGTTTTTCGGCACCGATATTTTTTGCAGGCGTTTTAAGCGAACTTATGGTACTCTGCACTTTTGCAAAATTGTCCGCGGCAAGTGCCACGCCCAGCTTCTGAAAAACCGAAACTGCTTTTTCGGTAAAGCTTTCTATGCGCTTTTTACCGCCTTCTTTTGAAGAATCGCCGTTATTTTTAAAGGTTTCAAAATTCCAGATAGCGCGCAGGCTGGCTTTGTCTGCTTCCTTTTTACGAAAAAACTTCTTTATGCCTTTTTCGCTGCTTTCAGAATTTCCGCCTTTAATTTTTTTAATCCAGACGCCCAAAATGTCGTAAACCGACTGCTTTTTAAACGGCTTGGTCAAAATATCGTTCATGCCGGCGGCGGTATATTCGTCAAAATCGGAAGGATCGGTATTTGCCGTGCATGCCACAATCGGGGTCTTTATGCCGTATTCGCGTATCGCCTTGGTGGCTTCAAGCCCGCTCATTACCGGCATTTGAATATCCATAAAAATTATGTCGACATTCGGGTTTTCTTTAGCTTTGTTAAAGGCTTCTTCGCCGTTGCTGGCACAAATTACCGTTGCACCAAAACTTGTAAAAAAGGTCTGTATAAGCTTTTGGTTTACCGGGTGGTCTTCTGCAACCAGAATCGTGCAGTCTTTGGCAATCTGGTCAAATACGGGCTTTGCCGGTTTTTCGCCGGCAGGCTGGGCTGTTCCGGCAGCTGAAACTGCGGAAGATTCGGCTCTGGCTTCGCCTGCGCCATTTGATTCTGCTTTCGGCACATCTTCAATTTTCTCTTCCGGCTTTTTATCTTCTTCAAAACTTGCATTGCCAAAAGTTTCCAGTTCCTTGCCTGCAAAAAACTGAATTGGCGTAAGTTCAACATCGTCGTCCACGGCTTCAAGCTCAAGGTCATCGGCGGCGTTGTCGCACAAAAGTTTTATAAGCTGGGCTTTTTTTACCGGCTTGTACAAATAGCCGTTAAACCAGCGCATGCGCTTCATTTTTGCATCGCGGCCCATCTGTCCTTCCGGAATTAAAAGATAAAGCTTTGCATTGTTTATCTTTGGATTGTTATTGATTTCGCTGGCAAGCCGCCAGCCGTCCATGCCCTGCATTGTCATGTCAATAAAAAGCTGGGTGAAAAATTCATTTTTATCAGCTTTTTCAAGCATCAGCGCAAGGGCTTTTTCGCCGGAATCAACAAAAGTAATATCGGTATAACCCAAAAGCGTAAGTTTTTTTACCAGACTTTCGGCGCTGGCGTGTTTGTCGTCTACAATAAGCAGTTTCTGGTTGGCGGTAATTTCTGCGCCCAAAGGCTGCTGCTTTGGTTCAACTTCCTGCGGTACGGAATACGGCAAATTAAAGCTGAAAATCGAGCCGCCTTCCGGATTATCCTGCATCTGAATCGTTCCGCCCATAAGCTGAACGAAATTCTTGCTGATGGAAAGTCCCAGACCCGTGCCGCCGTATTTTCGCGTTGTAGAAGCATCTGTCTGGTAAAAATCGCTGAAAAGTTTATCCTGCTTGTCTTTCGGCACGCCGATACCGCTGTCTTTTACGGCAAAGCTGATGATACGGGCGTTTTCGTCTGCAACAATGCTAACCTGCACATATCCGCTTGCGGTAAATTTTACCGCATTCTTCAAAAGATTAAGCAAAATCTGCCGGGTTCGCGTAGGGTCGCCAACAATTGTGGTCGGCAGCGAAAAATCAATGTCGGTAATAATTTCAATGCCTTTGTTGTGGGCTTCAATTGCCAGAAGTTCAACGGTCTGTTCGGCAAGCTGCAGCGGATTATACGGAATGTATTCAAAGCGAAACTGACCGGATTCGAGCTTTGAAAAATCCAGAAAATCGTTTACCAGAGACGCAAGGGCTTCGGCACTAAAACGCATTTGCTGCAAATATTCAATCTGTTCCTGGTCAAGGTTGGTTTCGTTTAATAAATCTAAAGTGGCTAAAATCGTTTGAATTGGCGTTCTAAACTCGTGGGTTATGTTTGCCAGAAATAAGGTGCGCGAGGATTGCGCATTTTGGTTTTGTTCAGACATGGCTGCCTCTTAAAGCAAAGTTTAAAATGTAACAATTACATAATATTGCGTTTTGGCGGTTTTAACAAATGTAAAAATGAAAAATTGTGAACGCCGGGGCTTTTGGCGCGCGGACATAAAAAAACCGCAGAAAATCTGCGGTTTATGAAAAATACGAAAGATTACAAGCCGTTTCTAGCCTGGAAAAGAAGCTTCTGCGCTGTCTGTACGATAAGTTCAGGTTTTTGCGGCTTAATCAAATACATTTTTGCGCCCAAACTTAAAGCTTTTACAACCTGCTCTTTCTGGCTTATGCTTGAATAAACGATTACAAGCGGCGGCTTTTCCAGCGACTGCAATGCAGAAAGAACGTCAAATCCAGACAAGCCCGGCATGACAATATCCAGAACGACAACGTCGTAGTTTTTATCTTCAACTTCAGAAAGGAAGTCCGCACCGTTAAGATAAATATCAGTTTTGCAGTTTACTTCGGTAAACTGTTTAAGCAGAACCTGCTGGGTAATCGTATCGTCGTCAATAATTGCCGCTTTCATTGCCAGTTCTACGGCGCTTGTATCTGTACTTGTTACGACACCGTCTACAACCTTTTCGCCGCCGTCTTCAGACTTAAACTTCATTGTAATGGAACCGTTGCTTGCACCTTCGCTTGGCGTAATAAGCAAAGTCGTCAAATCCTGAAACTCAAAATAGCTGTCGGTTTTTGGCACAACATCGTAAATAAACTGACCGATTTCGTTTGTAACCTGCACGTTCGTATATTCGGTGTGCCCGGCAATAAATTCGGTGATAAATTTATTCATTGTAAGAACTTTTACACGCTTGTCGCGCACGCGGCTGTCGCTGTGCAAAATGCTGTTCATCAAAAGTTCAATATTGCAGCCGTCTACAAAACAAAGGTCAATGTTGCTTACCATTAAAACAATCTTAGGACTTTGAATTTTGTTTTCGGTAATAAGGTCTGTAATTTTGTACGGCAAAAGCGCAATTTTTTCGCGGTTCAATCCTTTGCTAAGTTCAATAAAAATTGCCTCACCGCTAACGTGGGCTTCAAGCACACAGTCAGTATAGTCAAAAGGAATTGCAACCTTGAGGATTTTAGAAATTGTATCAAAAAACAGGTCGATTTTTATCGGCTTGTTAATGTATTTTACTATGCGGTAAGGTCTTAGCGCATCCAGCTGCGACTGTTCCAAAACAGGCCCGATAAGAATAATTGGAATAGATTTTGCGTTGGCATTGTTATTTTTCCTTTCCAGAAATTCCATAAGAACTTCAAAAGGAAAAGTAATATCCATAATGAGAATATTCGGCAACCCGGAAAAGAGTTTTTTAAAGCCGTCGTTAAGCGCTGAAGACGTTTCAACATCAACTTTTTCCGAAACCAGTTTGTCCTTCACATAATCACGAAACAGAGCAATTTCATCAATAATCAGTACTTGGCTCATAGATAAATAATACCTCTAAAATCTCCAGCTTTTCAGCTGGTTCTGCAATTCCAATTCTCCAGTTTTATTATCGGCACAAAAATGCATTTTACTCACTTTTCATTGCAGGCGCAGGCAAGTTTAAATTGTGAAATTTCAAATTTTCTGCTATTTTAAAAGAAGCTTTTATAAAGGAAGGAAATTGTGAAAAAGGTTTTAGTTTTACTTGCCGAAGGTTTTGAAGAAATTGAAGCGCTGACCCCGGTGGATTATTTGCGCCGCGCCGGTGCAGAACTGGTTACAGCCGGTCTGGGCGGCAATTTTATAAAAGGTTCGCACAATATCTGCGTGCAAAGCGACTGCGTTCTGGACGAAACGCTTATTGATAAAGACTGGGATGCCGTTATTGTGCCCGGCGGCGGTTTGGGCAGCAAAAATCTGGGCGCAAGTCAGCTTGTAGGCAGCCTGCTGAAGGAACAAAGCAAAAAAGGTACTTTAATCTGCGCAATCTGTGCAGCGCCGGTTGTTGTTCTTGCCAAAAACGGTTTATTAAAGAATAAAAATTACACCTGCTATCTTGAAATGGAAAAAGACATTGAAACTTTTGCCGGCGCAGACAATAAAGAAGCTATCGCCGGTGCAAAACATTCTACCAGCCGGGTTGTAGTTGACGGCAAAATCATTACAGCCCGTGGCGCAGGCGTTGCCGAAGAATTTGCTTTTGCAATCGTAGAAGCATTGTTCGGCGCAAAAGCAAAAGAAGACTTGCGTGCCGCCATCGTAGCCCGGTAAATCAGAACATTTATTCCTGCTAGGCTATCGGCAGATTCCATTTAAAATGCACGGCAAGGGCGCGGACGATACACACAACCGCCGCGCCTACAATCATGGCAAAAAGCGTATTTGTTCTGGCTAAAAACAGCGTACATACCGCGGCGCCCAAAATGCTTGCCACCGCATATACGTCTTTTGTAAGGATATAGGGTTTTTCCTGCGCCAAAAGGTCGCGGATTAAGCCGCCGCCAACGCCGGTAAGCATTCCAACAAATATCAGCAGAAACATATTTGTATAGCCCATCTGGTGCGCCGTGTTTACGCCCATCACGCTGAAAATTCCCAAACCGGCGGTATCAAAAAACTGCATTATTTTTTCGTAAAAATACAAAAGCTGGCTTGATAAACGGTGCTTGAATATTGCCACAAAGCAGAATATTACCAGCGAAGTTGCGACGGCAACCATTGTATAAACCGGCTTAATAAACATGGTGGGCGGAATATTACCCAGAACCAAATCGCGGCAAAGACCGCCGCCAACGGCAGTAACAATACCCAGCGTACAAACGCCAAACAAATCCATGCGTTTTTTTATTGCCAGCACTGCTCCGGAAGAAGCGAATGCAACCGTTCCCGTAATTTCAAAAAAGAAAATTGCCAGTTCATATAGATTCATGCAAAAATTGTACCACATTTTGAAAAAATATTTTTGTATTTCTGGCGGGCTAAAGGCATAGTTTTGGCAAAGCGCAAGATTTTTTACTGTTCAAGCATAAAAAAAGCTGCCCTCATTTTAAGGACAGCCTTTTTTGTTCAATTTTTTTCAAATTGAAATTGCTTATTTTGCCAGAATTGTTGCCAGTTCAGGGTTTTCTGCAAGTTCTTTTTTAAGACCTTCTGCACGTGCTTTGTTTACGTAAGCCGGATCCTGGAAAGAATACTTGAAGTTTGTATGAACATCGTAAGTGCCTTTCATCAAAGCATAAGCATCTTCGGTCATTACCAGTTCTTCGTCTGTAGGAATTACGAAGATTTTTACTTTAGAATCGTCTGCACTGATGCAGGTTTCTGCGTTGCTTGAGTTTGCAAGCTGGTTCTTTTTCGGGTCAAGCTTGATACCGAAAACTTCAAGGCCTTCAAGACATTTTGCGCGGATGTGAGGTGCGTGTTCGCCAACGCCAGCCGTAAATACGATTGCTTCGGCGCCGCCCATTGCAGCAAGGTAAGAACCGAAATATTTTTTCAGGCGGTAGCATTCCATTTCAATTGCAAGTTTTGCTTTTTCGTCGCCTTCAGCGGCAGCTTTTGCAACATCGCGGCGGTCTGTGTATTTGCCTGTAATACCAAGCAAACCAGACTTTTTGTTCATTGCGGTATCCATTTCGGCTGGTGTCATGCCTGTTTTGCGCATGATGTAGAAAGCAAGAGCCGGATCCATGTCGCCGGTACGTGTACCCATTACCAGACCTTCAAGCGGTGTAATACCCATAGAAGTATCAAAACATTTACCGTTTTTAACGGCACACATAGAAGCACCGTTACCGATGTGGGCAATGATTACATTTGTGTCTTTTGGTTCTTTGTGCAAAAGAACAGAAGCACGTTTTGCTGTATAAAGGAAAGAAGTTCCGTGGAAACCGTAGCGGCGGGCGGCATATTTTTCGTACCATTCGTGCGGAATTGCGTACATGAAGCTTGTTGCCGGCATTGTCTGGTGCCATGCAGTATCCATTACGGCACAGTGCGGAACGTCCGGCAAAACTTTCTGTGCAGCTTCAATACCCATAATGTTTGCAGGGTTGTGCAGCGGTCCCAAATCCTGAACGGAACGGAAAGTTTCGATGATTTCCGGTGTACAGATAACAGATTTTGTAAATTTGTCGCCGCCGTGCAGAACACGGTGACCAACTGCTTTGATAACAGACATATCTGTAATAACGCCAACATTTTTGTCTGTAATTGCGTTAATAATAAGTTCAATTGCTTCTTTGTGGGTTGGGCAAGGGCTTTCTTTTACAAATTTGTCTTTGCCTTTTGCTTTGTGGGTAATAACAGAACCTTCCTGTGTAACGCGTTCTACTACGCCGCTGGCAAGTACATCTTTGTTATCCCAGTCGTAAACCTGGTATTTTGCAGAAGAACTTCCGCAGTTAAGGGTAAGAATAACCATATCAAACCTTCTATTTAGTAAAAATTAAAAATGTTGTTTTAATATAAACCTTTTAATCTTTTTTTTAAATACCGTGAATGTCGAGTTTTTAGAAATTGACAAACAAGAATCACTTACATCAAATACAATTTTTGTAAAAACTGGGGGCTTTTGCGTACACCAAGCTACAGTAAGAGAAAAAGCAAGCCGCAAAAGCATCGGATTCCGAATCAAGTTCGGAATGACAAAAGGGACAAAGCAAATAACAAAACTCGACAGCCCGGTTAGGAAGATTATAGCCGGTTAACTTTTCAAATACGGTAAAAGCTGATAAAATTGGCAGCAGAAAGGTTTTAACTTTGTAATATGGTTAAGCCTTTTTTCTTTTTACACTAAACGAGGTGCTTTATGGCAAATTTTTACGAAATCTTCATTATTATTGCATTTTTGTTTTTTACCGGCTGCCTTTTGGGCTGGGTTATTGAATTTTTCTTCAGAAAGTTTTTTTCAAGCGAAAACCCGGAACACGTCTGGCAGAATCCCGGTTTTTTAACAGGTCCGTGGCTGCCGCTTTACGGTTTTGGCGCTGTGGTTCTGTACGTATTAAGCCTTGCAGAAGCCTGGCTTTTGGGGCTGGACAAAGGCGGAGTTGCCCATTACGTAATCATGTTTGTTGTAATGTCACTTTTTATGACCCTGCTTGAATACCTCGCCGGTTTCTTCTTTTTGAAAACCATGCACATTCGCCTTTGGGATTACAGCGATTTGTGGGGAAACGTTCAGGGCTTGATTTGTCCGCTTTTTACGGCGTTCTGGGGAATTTTAAGTGCATTTTATTATTTTGTGCTTTTTCCGCAGTTTCAAACTCTGGTAGGCTGGTTTATTGCGCACCCGTGGTTCAGCTTTACCGTTGGTACGCTTTTCGGGCTTTTCATTGTGGACTGCTGCGTGGCATTTCACCTTGGGGCAACAATCCGCAAGCAGGCGCAGAAAATTGACAACAAAGCCACCGTTAACTTTCAGTTTTTGCAGAACAAGCTGCACAACAAGCATCTGTCTGTTCACAGTTCAATTTCGCTGGAAAGAATTGTGGACAATTTTGGCGATTTTATTAAACGCAGCCCGGCTTCAAGTGAATCAAAGTAAAGGCTGAAAAAGCCGTATAACAAAGCGCAATATCCAGTTTTGTCGTACTGAACAAGATTCTGCCTTCGGCAGGCAAGTTCGGTACGACAAAATTCAAAAAAAACGGTATTTTACCTGAAAAATAAAAAAAACTTCGCGAAG
The DNA here is from genome assembly GCA_024402495.1 of Treponemataceae bacterium. GTDB lineage: Bacteria > Spirochaetota > Spirochaetia > Treponematales > Treponemataceae > UBA1240. The sequence goes on along the minus strand of JAKSTR010000018.1, from coordinate 19,741 downwards.
ACTTTGGTATTCGCGAAGTTTTTTGATGTGATTATGAGCTGCTTGTAAAATAATTATTTTTATTTGTTGCGCTGAATATACTGTTTAACTACCCAGTTTCCGGCTTCGCTTCTGTCTTTTGGCTGCCAGTTTTTGGTACCGCTTTTCAGCAGCGCCGAACTTTCGCCTTTATTGCCAAAACTCCAGCAGAAATAACTTATTCCGTTTGCATCAAACATATCCAGCCAGGTTTTTGCAGAATCCAAATCCAGTTGACCGTCGCCGCTTGCAGGACTTAAACCGTATTCGGTACACAAAATTGGCAGCCCGGCGCTAAGGGCTGTTTTTACCTTTTTGCGGAACGAGTTTTTGTGGGTTGCAGCATAAAAATGCACGCTGTACATAATATTTTCATAACCTTTTACAGGATTCTTGCTTGCAATATCTACGTCCTGGCACCAGTTCGGTGTACCAACAATAATTATTGCATCTTTGCTGTACTGGCGGATAACAGGAATAATTTCTTCCGCATAGGCTTTAATTTCTTTCCATGTAGTGTTTCCGTTCGGTTCGTTGCAAATTTCGTAAAGAACGTTGTCGTAATTTGCATATTTCTGTGCCATATATGCAAAAAATTCTTTTGCGCTTTCTTTATTCGTGTTCGGGTTAGAATCGCTTAAAATATGCCAGTCAATAATAACGTACATTCCCAGTTCGGTAGCGGCATTAACGCCTTTTTCTACCAGAGCTTTAAGCTCGGCTTTGTTGCCGCCGCTACAGTAACCGTTATATTCGGCGGTGTACATTGCCAGACGCACAGCATTTACGCCCCAGTTGTCGCTTAATTCCCTGAAAGCATCTTTGTTTACAAACGGCGCACCGCAATCCCAGTTAATGCCGTGGGTCGAAACTCCACGCATAAAAAAGGTGTGTCCGTTTTTGTCTACTATTTGCGTGCCTTTAACTTTCAGTTTGCCGTGGTTTAAAACCGAACCTTCGGTAATTACAGGCACGGTTTGCGTACCAGCGCCTGTATTTGTGCCGGCTGAACCTGCGCTGCTGCTGCCGCCAGCAACCCCGGAAATATCAGAAAAACCGTTAATGTTTCCGGTAAAAGTTGAACCGTCGCCAAAAGTAAACTGATAATAAGCCTTGCTGAAATCCAGGGCATTGTGCAAAGCCCAGATACCAGCCTCGCTGTATGTTACGCCGTTTTTAATGCTGCCGCTGTTGCCGTCAGATTTAAGAACAACCATATTGTTGCTGAAGCTTGCGCTGCAGTTCCAGTACGAAGGCAATGTGCCCGCGTTGTATTTTCCGTTTAATACAGGCACGTTCAAAACCCATGAACGGATATTTTTGCCGCTCTGGTTTTTTATGCTAATCTGGTAATTCTGTCCCCATTCGGTACTGTTGCTTGCACCGATTTGCATTGCAGCGTTTACGCCATTGTTCGTGGTACTGTTATTCGTATTTGTGCTGCCGGTAGAACCTGTGCTGCCAGCTGAACTTGCGGTAAGCCCCGAACAGTTGCCTTTATAGTTTGTGCCGTCTGCAAAATTGGCAATAAAAGTTGCTTTTTCAAAATCCAGACCTTTGTGCAAAACCCACATTCCAGCCTGACTGTTTTTTTCGCCGCCTTTTACCGTGCCGCTGTAATTGCTGCTGGTTAAAACCACGTAGCCGTCTTTATAGCTTGCAGAACAGTTCCAGAAAGAAGGCAGATTGCCAGAATTGTATTTCTGGTTTATAACCGGCAAATAAATGTACCAGCTGTTAACGGTTTTGCTGCCGGTATTGGCAATGTTTACCTGATAATTCTGTCCGGCATCGTTATAGTTGCTTGGAGTAAAATCTACAAAAACGGTTTGTTCAGCCGGTTTCTGTGTGCTTGTGTTTGTACTGTTGCCGGTTGTACCGCCTGCATTTGCGTTCTGTGCATTGCAATATGCCGAATAACTCGTTCCATCGCCAAAAACCATATTGAAATATGCTTTGTCAAAATTAAGCGAATCGGTTGCAGCCCAAAATCCGGCGCTGGTATTGGTAGCGGCATTTTTTACAGTTCCGCTTACGCTGTCAGAATTAAAAACCAGATTGCCGTTTGAAAAGTAAACCATGCAGTTCCAGACCTGCGGCAAATTGCCGTTGCCGTATTTTTCGTTTGCAACCGGAACCGTTAAAGACCATGCGTTAATTTCTTTGCCGCTCTGGTTTTTTACGTTAATCTGGTAATTTGCACCGGAATTACTTTTATTGCTTACTGTAAAATCAATACCGGCAGACTGCCCTGCCCCGGAAGGCTGCCCGTTGCCAGACCCAACTTCAAAAATATCTTCCATACCGCCAAAGCTAGAAAGCCCCAGCCACAATAAGCACAAAGCTAATATTTGTGCCGTTTTGCTAAAAAATGCTTTTGCAGAAAAATGTTTCATGGGCGAAGTTTAGCACAAATAAACAGCTATTAAAAGCCAATCAGCACAAGCAGCGCATAGACTGCTATAAAAATACTGTTTTGCCATGCAGAAACCGTCTGCATTCGGCATACAGCGCCTTTTATGCGGCTTGCGCCATATTCGCGCCGCCAGCCGTGCAATTTTTACAGTTTTCAAGTTAACATCGTAAAAACTTAGCCAATAACAGGCGGCGCAGGCAAAAAAATTTGCCAATCCTGTTTTTATTACGTATTCTTTTTATATGTACGACGTTGCAATTATTGGCACTGGGCCTGCGGGCATCAGTGCGGCGCTGACATTAAAACTGCGCAATAAAAACATTCTTTTTCTGGGTCAGGAATCTTTAAGCCCCAAAATACAGAAAGCCCATCTAATTCAAAATTACCCCGGCTTGCCTGCAATAAGCGGCGAAAAACTGCAAAAAGCTTTTACAGAACACTTAGCCCAAATGGAAATTGGCATAACCAGCGACAGCGCCAAAATGATTTACGCAATGGGCGATTATTTTTCAATCAGCGGAACAAAACAAAGCCAGCCATATCAGGCAAAAAGCCTTATTCTTGCCACCGGCGTAAACGCGCCCCAAACCATTCCCGGCGAAAAAGAATTTTTAGGTCGCGGCGTAAGTTATTGCGCCACCTGCGACGGCTTTTTTTACAAGGGCAAAACCATCGGCGTTGTTGCGCAGGGCACAGAAAGCATAGAAGAAATAAAATATCTTGCAGAAATTGCCCAGAAAGTTCTGCTTGTTGCCGATTTTGCGCCAGACCAGCACGGTTTCAGCCTGCCGCAAAACGTACATTTAATAGAAGAAAAAATTGAAAAAATAGAAGGTTCGCAGAAAGCGCAAAAAATGGTCTGCACCAGTTCGGCATTTGAAATTGACGGCGTTTTTATTTTGCGCCAAAACGTAGACTTGCAGGTTCTGGTGCCCGGTCTTGCGTGCGGTGACGGTTTTATAACAGTTGATAAAAACATGCAGACAAATATTGCCGGCTGCTTTGCCTGCGGCGACTGCACTGGAAAACCTTTTCAGTATGCAAAAGCCGCCGGAGAAGGCAACATTGCAGCCCACAGCGCCTGCACATATCTTGATGCACAAAAACAGGCTTTGCAACAGGCTAAAAACTGAAAGGCTTGCCGCAAGCGCGGTATTTATAAGGAGATTTTTATGGTAAAGAAACTGACAGAAAAAGATTTTACAGAAGCAAAAGAACAGAACGTTGCATTTGTAGATTTTTCGGCAACATGGTGCGGTCCGTGCAAAATGATTGCGCCAATCGTGGAACAGGTTTCTGAAGAATATGCCGGAAAAGTTAGCTTTTATAACGTTGATGTTGACCAGTGCCCGAACATTGCACAGGAATTCGGCATTGTAAGCATTCCGTATCTGGCAATTATTAAAAACGGCAAGCCGGTTGCAGCAAGGGCGGGCTTTATGCCAAAAGAAACCTTAAAAGGCTTTATCGACAGCAACCTGTAAACGCAAAAAAATACCGGCAGGTATCGCTGTATTCTGCCGGTATTTTTTTACAACGATAAATTATTTATTTAAAACATAAACAATTTATCGTTTTTCATTAAATTTTTATTGACAAATGTTTTTAATTTCTGTATACCTGTAAATGTGAATGCGCAACACACAAAAAACTAATTAAAACTTACCTTTAATGCCAGCTGTTAAAGCAGAAAAACCGGCATTGGGAACATTTACAGGGAAATAATATGAACAGAAAACTTACCAAAGCAACAGAAATTTTAAGTCTGGTTTTTGAATTCTTCTTTCTGGCAGTAGCAGCCGCCTATTTTATAGCTACAATTCTGCATTTTGCAAAACCGGCAACAGTGCAGAACTGGGTTACGGCAATGGCAAGCGAAACAAACAACGAACTGAAATCTGCCGGATTCTGCGTTCAGGTTATCCGCAACGGCGAATATCTGCGCCCCGGCGTTCTTGCAATTCTGATTTCAGGCATTCTTGCAAACCTTTGCTACACAATGATTTTCCGCAACGTAAACTTAATACTGCGCACAATGAAAGGCAAAACATGGTTTGCAAAAGGCGAAACACCTTTCCAGAAAGACATTACGCGCATGGTTCGCGAAATCGGCATTTTCTTAATTTTAATTCCGGTTGTCCAGACCATCATAAGCGCAATTTTCAGACCAGTCATCGGCATGGAAATTGCAGAAATGTCTGTTGATATGTCAAAAATTATTACCGGCATTGTCGTTCTGGCTTTAAGCGAAATTTTTGCATACGGCGAAAACCTGGAAAAAGACGTGGAAGGCCTTGTATGATTGTAATGAGATTAGACCGCGTAATGGCAGACCGCAAAATTTCACTAAACGAACTGAGCGAAAAAGTTGGCATAACAAACGTAAACCTTTCCAAAATGAAAACCGGCAAAATAAGCGCCATCAGGTTTTCTACGCTGGACGCAATTTGCAGCGCCCTTAACTGCCAGCCCGGCGACATTCTGGAATATGCCCCCGGCGACCAGCAGGAAGAAACCGAAAGCTGAAAAATCAGCAACATCGCCGCAAGCAGCGATGTATGTTGTTCTTATCAAGGGGCATCAAACCCGACGCACGAATAAAGCCTGTAAAAAATTGTAAAAGATTTTGCAATTTTTTGCAGGCTTTTGTTTTATAAAACTGTTCATCATCTTTCCTGCCCCGGAAAAAACCGGTAAACATATGTAAACCGGGGGCTTTTGTTTTTCAACATTAAATACGATAAATTTAATGAGCCTTGCGCTGCACACGCCGCCTGAATGTAAAAAAAACGGCAGAATCTGTAATTTTTCAGGCTGATTTTGCAAAAACTCTGGGGAAATATGAAACCGATTCACCATATTTTTAAAAAGTTCATTTCTTTTGCAATTCTTACCGCTTTTTATTTTTCTGCATTTTCAGCATTTGCCCAAACCAGCCAGACCGTGCGCATTGGCTATTTTAGCGACGATTTTTTTCACATCGGGCAAAATGACGCGGCTATAAAAACCGGCTACGGCTACGAATATTACCAGACAATTGCAAAATATACCGGCTGGCACTACCAGTATTTTTACGGCGACAAAAACGCGGTTTTTGCGGCTTTTTTAGACGGAAAAATTGACATAATAGACGGCGTTTTTGCAAGCGATGCCGGAATGCAAAAAATGCTTCTGGCAAAAAACCCTATGGGCGAAGAACGCCATTTCATTTTTGTGCCCCAGTTTGACCAGACAACAGACCCAAATAACGCCCGGACGCTGAACAGCAAGCGCATTGCCGCAGACAAAAATACTTTGGACATGCAGTATTTAAAGGAATTTGTTGCCCAGAACAAGCTGAACTGCCAGATTGTACCTTGCGGCGGAGAAGCAGACCGGCTTGCAAAACTGCAACAGGGCGAAATTGATGCGCTTGTAGCAACTGAAAAAAATCAAAGCGAAGGGATTAAGCCGGCGTTTTATATCGGGCAGAGCAATTTTTATTTTGCGGTAAACCCGGCGCGCCCGGACTTATTAGACCAGCTGAACAAAGCGCAGAACAAAATCCTTGAAGCAGAACCCAATTTTAACGGTTTTCTGCACGAAAAATATTATAAAAAGACAGTTCTTCACACAACTTTAAGCGCCGAAGAAAACCTGTGGCTTATGCAGCACCCGGTTTTGCGCGCAGGCTACCGCACCCACACCATGCCATTTGCAGACTGCGACAAAAACGGCAATGCAACCGGCATGATTGCAGACCTTTTGCCCCTGTTGAGCAGCAGCCTTTATGCGGAATTTGAAACCGTTCCCTTTAACAGCAGCAACGAAATGGTTTTAGCCCTGCAAAACGGCGAAGTAGACTGCATTTTTCCGGTTATGGACAGCGAATGGATTTCCGAAAAACTGAATTACATTCAGACTTTCCCGGTAATTGAAGACCGGCTTTCGCTGATTTACGCGGACGAATACAAGGGAATTAACGCATATCAGCGTTTCGGTTATACAAAAGGCAGCCCGGAACAGTACGCATTTTTAATAATGAACGGCAAGGAAGAAAATTCGGTGGCATTTGAAACGCTGGAAGACAGCTTGAAAAGCTTGCGCAAGGGGCAGGTTGACGCAATTATAATGAACGCGGGCAGCTGGAATTATTACCGCAACAGTTTTCCGCAATACGACCTTCTGAAAAGCGTTAATATCGATGCTGAGGCCGGTTATTCTTTCGCCGTAAACCGCAACAACCCTATTCTTTATTCAATTTTGCAGAACGGCTTAAAAAAAGTTGAAAAATCAACGCTGATTGAATCGCTGAACAGAAACTCGCAGGTAAAAAGCGATTATTCGCTTTTAAGTTTTGTGCGCCATAATTTTGCTGCTTCCATGACATTTGCGTGCCTGCTTCTGGTTATTCTTTTTATAGCAGGTTCTGCACACCAGCGGAACCTGATGCGCCACCAGTATTTAAAGTTTTCTTCGGAACACGATGCGCTGACGGGGGTTTTTAACCGCAACGCCTTTGACCAGATTACCGCCGAACTGGAAAAATCATCCGAACCGCTGAGCCTTGTAATTATTGACATTGATAACTTTAAGCAGATTAACGACAATTTCGGGCATCAGGTTGGAGACAAGATAATAAAAGAAGTTTCCGTTCAATTAAGCAAAATTGTGCGCGCCAGCGACAAGGTTTTTAGGTACGGCGGCGACGAATTTGTGCTGATTATGCCGAACGCACTGCTGGAAAACCGCGGCGTTATAAGTGACAAAATTGCAGGCGTAAACGCAGTTTTAAACCGGCACAACGAAAACCTGCCCGGCACTACAATCAGCGCGGGCTGCGCGTTTTCGCTAAACGGTTACAGCAAGCAGCTTTTCAGGAATGCGGACAACGCCCTTTATACGGTAAAGCGCCAGGGCAAAAACAACTGCGGATTTGATTTAAGCGTTTTGAAATAATTCTGTAATCTGCGCATTTTGCCCGAACGTCGATTTTTAATGTTTTTGGGAACAAATCAAATGCTGTGCGCAAGCACGGCAATGCGCCGAAACCTTCAAGTATAAAAAAAGCTGTATTTCACAGTGTAAATACCTTATAATTTATTCACCATGAAAACCAAATTTGAAATTTCTTCGTTTACACTGCACATTCTGGCAATGGCTTTTATGCTTTTAGACCATTTATGGGCAACATTTTTTGGCAGCCAGCGCTGGCTAACCTGCATCGGGCGGCTGGCTTTTCCAATTTTCGCATTTATGTGCGTGGAAGGCTTTTTTTATACCAGAAACTTTAAAAAATACGTTCTGCGAATGCTGATTTTTGCCCTTATTTCGGAAGTGCCATTTGATTTAATTTACAGCGGCGCATTTTTTTACCCTTTTCACCAGAACGTTTTGTGGACATTTCTGCTTGGACTTTTGTGCCTGAAAGGTTTTGAATGGGCAAAAACCAAAAAGCGCTGGCAGGAAATTCTTTTCATTCTTTTAATTGGTGCAGGCGGCGCGCTGGCTGGCACGGTTTTGATGTTTGATTATTTTGCCTTTGGCATTCTTACAATTTTTTCCTTTTATTTTTTCAGGGGCAGAAAATGGTACAATTTTGCGTTGCAGTTTGCGGCAATGGTTGCAATTCACTATTTGGGGTTTGGCGGGCAGGTTTACCCGGTTGAAATTTTTGGACGCAATATTGAACTTGTTCAGCAGGGGCTGGCGGTGCTGGCGCTGCCAATTATCTGGCTTTACAAAGGCAAGCAGGGGCCGCACAGCAAACCGATTCAATATATGTTTTACGGCTTTTATCCCGGTCACCTGCTGGTATTGTGGATAATTTACAAGCTGTGCCTGAAAGCTGATTTTTCAGCAATTTTTTCTTTCTTCGCTCTGGGCTGAAAAACCCGGACAGACAAATAAAAAGCCTTGCCGCCCAAAGCGCATTTGTAAGCACTTTAAAAGCAGCAAGGCTTTTTTATTTTTTTCAGCTTTTCAAATTAAAAAAGCTGACCCGGTAATTTTAACTTCTGCTTTGGCGCAAAGTTTGCATCAAATGCATCAACATCAGCGTCGTCTGCAAAATAAACATCGGGCGATGCGTAAGTTCCTTCAATGCCGCGCAAAAAGCCGGGCACTAATTCCTTACACAAAAAAAACGGTACTTCATCTTCTGGCGGCAAACCGTGATAATGCACGTGCATTTTGCTTGCAAGGTCAAAACCGCTTTTACCGTAAAAATCGATATTGCCTTCAAAACACACCGCGCCAAAACCATAGTCTTTTGCCTTCTGCAAGGTGTAGTCCAGCAGCATTTTTCCAAAGCCTTTGCGCTTGTAATCCGGGTGAATGCCGATTGGCCCCATTGTTGCAATTTTAAGCTTTTTGCCGTCAAAACAGGCAATTTCAGCCGGAAAGAAAACATTCTGCCCGATAATCGGCGCATTTTCCCTGCTGTCATCCTGCATTACAAAACTCAGCTGCGGAATAAAATCTTTATGAGTGCGCATCTTGTGCATTATAAAGTGTTCGCTGCAACCGGGTTTGTAAACGTTCCAAAAAGCTTCGCGAATTAAAGCTTCAACTTCAAAAAAATCTTTCTTTTCTTCCAATCGAATAATCATGTTTTTTTTTCCCTATTGCCGGTTCTGCCGGTACAGTAAAAAAACAGGCACTGATTAGAACGGGCTTTTTGCCCTATTTTGGTAAACTCTCAATCAGTGCCTGTTACAGCACAATTGGGTCTAACCATAAATTAAAATATTTCATCCAACCTCGATGAATTTTATATTTTTACCGGCAACGCCGGCAATTTTTATTTTTCGTTCTGCAAAAAACTGAAAAAATTATTCGCTGAAACGAGTTTTTTCAACTTCGTCGTGCATACCGTTCAAAATATCCATCACGGCATCAACAACCGGCTGCTTTTTGTCTTCCAGATCGGCTGGCAGCTTGTCCTGAATATCTTTTCTGAACTGCTTGCAGTCTATTACTTTGCCGCAGGTAAAGAAAACTTTATCGTGCCAAACTTCGTCTGCAATCATGTTTTCGCTGTCTGTATCCGAGATGCGCAGACAGTTGCCGTTGATAGAAACCGGCATGATTACGTCAGAAAGACGGATGTAAGAGTCAATTTCGCGCACACCGCGCTTTGTTTCCGGGCGGTCTTTGCGGAAACGCGTACCAGCCGGAAAAACCAGAACGATTTTGCCCATTTTGCGCACATTGTCCAGCGCGCGCATAGATGCCATATTGATTTTGCGGCTGCGCTGCTCTTCTGCGGCGCGTTCTTCAGGGTCTTTAATGGAAGCAATGCTGCGGCTTGGATAAATTACGATGCGCGAATATGCCGAAGCCCAGGCACTGACCATTGCGTTCTGTTCGTTCAGCTTCATGCCGGCAATTGCAACCAGACGGTCGGCAATTTCTGAAGCCTGCGGTACGCCGCTGTGGCGCAAAATATAGCAAAATCCCGGCAGGTCAAAATTGCTGAAATGTTCCATTAATATTAAGCCGCGCTTACCGGAATTAACGGCGTTCAAAAATTCAACGGCATTTTCGCTGCCTTTAAGCCCAGAACCAGGCAGAAGAACGTCCTGAAGCATTCCGTCCATAATTTTCAAAATGTCGGTATTGGCTTCCTGCAAAACATTTTCTTCGGTAATAACGCTGTCTGCACGGTTCAATTGTGCAAGCTGTGTAAATAAATGTCCGTAACACTTATAAAGTGGTGTTCCGTCTACAAAATCCATCTTAAATCCTTCTTATGGAAAATTTTATATCGTTAATTTTTAACTTCGTTTCAGATTACTCTTTACAATACAAAAATGCAACAGTAAAAAACTGGCAAATATTTCTGCATTTTCAAACTGTCAGGCTGAAAAATAAACAGGCACGAAGAACTGAAAAAGTTCCGGCGGGTTTTACCAGACGCTTAAGCCTGTAAATTTTTCAGCATAACCGCAAAAACCGAATATTAAACCAGATTTTCAGGGTTCAGGCATTCCAAATCCGGGTGAACGAAAATGCCGTTTTTGCGAATCAGTTTATCGTCAAAATAAATTTCGCCGCCGCCGTATTCCGGGCGCTGAATCAAAACCAGATCCCAGTGCACGGCAGATTTATTGCCGTTATCGCAGTCATCGTAAGAATTGCCCGGCGTAAAGTGAATTGAACCTGCAATTTTTTCGTCAAACAGGGTTTCTTTCATGGGCTGCAAAATGTAAGGGTTTACGCCAATTGCAAACTCGCCCACATAGCGCGAACCTGCGTCCGTATCAAGAACTTTGTTAATGCGGTCGGTATCGTTTGCCCGGGCGTTAACAATTTTTCCGTCTTTAAAATCAAAGCTGATATTCTGGTACAAAAAGCCGCCCTGCAAACTTGGCGTATTGTAAGAAATTGTGCCGTTTACCGAATCTTTTACAGGCGCGGTATAAACTTCGCCGTCCGGAATGTTTGCAGCGCCGTCGCATTTAATTGCAGGCAAACCCTTTATAGAAAAACTGATGTCCGTGCCGGCAAAACCGTTACACGCCGGGCTTACAATGCGCACCCGGTCAGTTTTTTCCATCAGTTCCACTAACGGATCCATTGCCTTTGACATTTTTGCATAATCAAGACAGCAAACCTTAAAATAAAAATCTTCAAAAGCTTCTTCGCTCATTTCGCTAAGCTGTGCCATTGCTGCTGTTGGCCAGCGCAAAACTACCCAGCGCGTATGGCTTAAACGCTGCTTCATGTGAACCGGCTGGTAATAATATTTTTCGTAAAGTTCCATTTTTTCTGCCGGCACATCGCACTGGGCATAAAGGTTCTGCATAGACCTGAAACCGATGAAGCAGTTCATGCGCTTCATTTCTTCAAGTTCAATTTCGCCGCGCAGCTGCATCTGTTCTTTGGTTGCGCCCAAAAGAATTTCGCGTTCAACGCTTATGTCTTTTATTGAAACGAAAGGCAGCCCGCCTGCGGCATAAACGGCACGCACCAGCGCCTTTATAAAATCCGGCTGCAGGTTGTTGTTCTGAATCAAAACGCGGTCGCCTTTTTGTACTTTTACGGAAAAATTAACCAATATCTGGGCAAGTTTATCAATTCTTGAATCTTTCAAAATTTTCTCCTATACAGGTTTAGCCAGCCTGCCAAAACAAGCGCAAAACCTGAAAAATTATAAAACATTTTACCCAAATAAAAAAGCAGGCATAAAATACCTGCTTTTTTGGGATAATTCGTTTTCAGTATTTTTCAGAACAGGCGGAGCAGCAGCCATTCTGCCAGAAGCAGAATCAAAAATGCAACGTTTGAAGCGGTAAACCACGCAAAATATTTGCCTTTTTGCAGGGGCGCGTTGGCGGTAATCTGCTTAAAGGAAATCAGGCTTGCCATGCTTGCAATCAGCGTGCCAAGCCCGCCCAAGTTTGTGCCGATAATCAGCGCGGTATAATCGCCGGTAAAGCCGCTTAAAAGCAGCGCTGCCGGAACATTTGAAATTACCTGGCTGGCAAGAACCGCAACCAGCGTTTCGTGGTTTAAGATAATTTTTTGCAGAAAATCGCTGAAAGCCTGAATATTGCCCATGTTTCCGATAAAAATGAAAAACCCGATAAAGGTCAGCAGAAGCGAATAATCGACGTCTTTTAAAACCGAAATGTCGTAAATTATAAAAAAGGCAAGAACAATAGCGGCAAGCACATACTGGTGCAGAATTTTTGCAATTGCCAGAAATGCAAGCAGAAACAGCAAAGAAAACAAAACAAGCGACAGTTTTTTATTTTTTTCGCACCGGCTTTGTCTGGTTTGTGCCGCAGTTTCCGGCTGGGCATTGTTTGGCTGTGCGTTCTGGTCAATTTCCAGACGCGTGGTTTTCTGGCATTTTTTTACAACCACCAGAATGCACGCAAAAATAAGCAGGAACGACAAAATTGTGTAAGGCAGCATAATTGCAACAAAGCCGCCCAAACTTATGCCGCTTTTGGAATACAAATAAAGATTTTGCGGATTGCCCATTGGCAGAAGCATGCTGCCAAGATTTGCGGCGATAGTTTGCAAAACTACGCAGGGAACAACCAGCCCGTTTTTGCCGAACATGGTTAAAACAACCAGCGCAAACGGAACAAAAGTTATCAGCGCAACGTCGTTGGTTATAAGCATGCTTAAAAAAAACGGCAAAAAGATAAGCACGCACAAAATGCCCAGCACAGAATTAGTTCTGTTGAGCAGAAACATACCAATCTGGCGGAAAAGCCCGATTTTTTTGTAGCCAGCCATAATTGCCATAAGGGCAAAAAGCAGGCACAGGGTTTTAAAATCAATGTAGCCCAGATATTCCTTGCCGGGCGGCACAATAAAGGAAGAAATTATTGCCAGAACCAGGGCAACAATCAGAACGACTTCTTTTTTTATAAAGGCAAAAACTTTTTGCATAAAATCCTCGCAAATGCAAATGTGGCTTAAAATGTAGCTTTACTATAGAAGAAAATCAATAGATTTTTGCCTTTTGGCGATATGTGCCGCCCCAAAAATATGAAAAAATAAAAAGGCGGGCAACTTTAAAGAAACCTTCACATTGCCCGCCTTTTGGCGCAAATTGCAAACTGCAATTTATTTTGTATTAATGTTCAAGCCTGAATAATTTGGCGTAACAATAAAGCTAGAAGCACTTGCTCCTTCAAGATGACCGTCCCATTTTTCGTAGTATTTCATCTTTTCGTCGTGTGCCCAGGTTTCGCGCTGGGTAGCAAGCGTTGCCTGTATAGCCGCGTTTTTTGTACGCATTTCGTAGGCTTCGGCATCGGCTTTAACTTTCATTGCTTCGGCATTAAGTTTTTCAGCTTCAAGCTTTGCCTTTGCTTCTGCAACCTGTTTCTGGGCTTCAGCTTCTGCAATTGCAACATTTGCCTTCGCAGTTTTTTCTTTCTGGGTAGCATTCATCGTATCCTGAATCATGCGGTCAAATTCCTGCGACCAGTCCCAGTTGGAAATGTTTACAGAAACAATTTCAATCGGCATATCGGCACATTTTGCAGTCAAGTTCTGCTGAACCTTGCCGCTGATTTCAATTGTTGAAGAAGTCAAATCGTAAATTGAATATTTACCGATTATGTCTTTAACGCAGGTGTTCGTATTTGAACGGAAACGTTTTTCCAAACTGTCTTTCGTAAAGTTTGTTACGTAATTCATAATTCCGTCTTCGGTAAAGCGGTAAACCAAAGTTGCATCAAGCCCAACAGACTGCATGTCGGCTGTAACAGCGCTGTCAGAACCAATGCCAAAATGCATTTCGTAGTTTACCGGGCTCATGTCAAGCTTGGTAACGCTTTGCATAAACGGCACCTTAAAACTGAAACCGGAACCACGCGGCAACTGCTTTGTAATTTTTCCCATTGTTTTAATAACAGCAACTTCGTTTGGCTGAACGGCTGTACCGCAGTTTGGCAAAATAACCAGAACTGCCACAAGAACAATAATTGCAGGCAAGAAATTTTTACCATTTTGCATTTTCATAAAACTACTCCTTCAAAAGCAGCGCGCCAAATAACGGCATCGCAGCTCCCTGATTTTTGAAAATTTTATTGCAGTTTATGAAATATATTTCAATTTATCAATAATAACTTTCAACAAAATACGGCTTTTTGATTCTTTTAAGAAAAAAAACTGAATTTGCAGCGCGGTGCGGAATATGTAAAAATTGCAGAAAAATACTGAAAAAACGGCTTAATTTTTCGGCATGAAAAAAAGTTTTGAGAAAATGGAGAAAATTTATGAGATTTTTTTCTTTTCTTATAAAATAACCTGTGATAAACTTGAGATAATGGATATTTTCTAGGAGGAACCATGAAAAAGATTTTAAGTGTAGCACTCTGTCTTGCAGTGCTTTTTACAACAGTTGCCTGTTCATCATCACGTCAGGCAAAATTGAATGCAGCTTTCAACAAAGTTTATTCAAATTATTCAGATTTGCTTACTTTGGCTGGCGCAAAAGCTTACACCGTTAAAAAAGGCGATTCTCTTACAAACATTGCAAAAGAATTTTACGGTGCTGATTACGGTTATTACTTCCCTGTAATTCTGCTTGCTTCTAAAGAAACAATTTCTGACCCTGACTTAATTCAGCCTGGAATGAAACTTACAATTCCTAACCTTCAGGCAAACCTTGAAAGTACAGCAATCCGCAGCAAATTAAAGCTGTATTTCCGCGACATTGCAAACATTTACTACGACAAAACTGGCGACGAAGCCGTTAAAACACGCAAAGAATTGCAGGCAATTTCTGAATCTTTGTAATTTGCATTAAACCGGCATTAAAAGCCGTTTAAAAAGCCAAAGCCCCGTTTTTTCGGGGCTTTTTTTATGCACTCTGCAATTTTCAATTTGAAAAATCAACAACATCGCCACAAGCGTCGGGGAACTAAACCCGACACACGAATAACAGAAAAAACTGAAAAATCAACGCACTTCAATCTTTGACAAAACTTCGCCGATTGGCGCGCTTACACGCAAAGTTGCCTTATAATCGTAATTGGTATGGCTTTTGTTAATTAAAACCAGATTTTCGCCCTTAAAATAGCGCAAAAGCCCTGCCGCCGGGTACACCGCCAAAGAAGTGCCGCCAACAATCAAAGTATCGCAGCTGGCAATTGCATTAATGGAATTTTCCATTGTCTGGTTATCAAGACCTTCTTCGTAAAGTACCACATCGGGCTTTACAGTGCCGCGGCAATCCGGGCAGCTGCAAACAGGCACAAGCTGCTTTAAGGTAGGATTTTCTATCAAATTGCCGTTTTCATCTTTGGGCTTATAATTTTTTATATATTCTGCGTCGTAAAACTGCCGGCATTCCATACAGTAATTGCGCAAAATGCTGCCGTGCAGTTCGTAAACGCACTTGCTGCCCGCCGCCTGATGCAGACCGTCTATATTCTGGGTTATTACGGCTTTCAGTTTGCCTTTCTGCTCAAGTTCTGCAAGTTTCAAGTGGGCGGCATTCGGCTTAACGTCGGTTATAAGCATTTTTGCCCGGTAAAAGCGGTAAAATTCTTCGGTATCGGTAATAAAAAAGCCGTGGGAAAGTATGGTTTCCGGCGGATATTTCCATTCCTGCCGGTAAAGCCCGGAAGTGCTTCTGAAATCTGGAATGCCGCTTTCGGTAGAAACGCCTGCGCCGCCAAAAAATACAATATTCTGGCTTTCATCAACAATTTTCTGCAATTTTTCAATTGCCTTGTTCAAAAAAAGCATTTCGCCCTCCACAATTTCCCCCTTTTAGAAGAATTTTCATCGCCAAAACTAAAAAACTTTCGCTTTCAGCATAAAACGGCGCAAAAAACGCGCAATTCATTCAATTTTAAGCTAATCTACCAAGCCCACATCGGTTAAAAGCAGACAAAGTTCGCCGTTATACATCACTGCCGAATACGAAATAAAGCAATCGTTATTTTTCTTAACGAACGGCAGCAAATGTTCCTGCACAAACGCGGTATATTCGCGCTTGCCAACCTTAAGTTCTACTTTTTTTACGAAAAGTTTTGCCAGATTGGGCTGGTTGTACACGTCCATGTAAATATTCACCAAAGATTTTTCTTTGCCGCTTAAGTTTTTTTGCCCGCTGCTGATAGTTGCAAAACTGCGCCCGCGGTTAAACTGCGCGCTGAATTTATAAACTTCCTTATCAACAACAATTTCCTGAGTATCGTCTTCAATTAAATATTTTTCCAAAACTTCAAGCGAATAAAGCGGATAATTGTCGGTAAAATTGCCCACTGTTTCGGTAAGGCTGAGCTCGCCTTTTACAAACTGCTTCCGCACCACGTTGCCGTCGGTACCAATATATTCAATTAAATAATCAATACCCTGCTCTGCTTTCTGTTTGGCGTTAAGCGTCATTTTGTAGCTTAAAACCATGCCGTTTTCAAGGCGCTCTTCCTGACTGGAAAAACCGGACAAAAGCGACTGCTGTTCGTTAAAATAATGAATTACGCGGCACGCCGAACCGCTGGCATCGAAATAATAAACCGAAGAAACCAGCTGGGAATAATAGCGGTCTCCGGGCTGGTATTCATACTGAATTGTCCTGCCGCCGTATTCATTTTTTTTAATTAAAACAACTTCCTGTTCGCCAAAAGCGGGCAAAGCAAAGAAAAAAAGAGCAAAAACGGTCAGCAGCCTGAAAAACAAAGGCTTTATTTTAAGAGAAAATGGCTTGCTGTTTATGTCCGTTAAGAAAATTTGCACTTTTTGCCCAATTGTAAAATATTTTCAGTTAATAATTTTAAGCCATTTTCAGCTTTTGTGCCATACTGAATTTTACAAGTTAACTGTGATATTGCCCAAAGAACAAAAAGTTATTCAATTCTTCCTATATCTGAATAAAAAACGTCTTTCTCATGTCAATAAACAAGCGCCATTCGGGATTTTCCGTCATTCCGAACCTGTTTCGGAATCCGAGGCTTTTGCTGTTTGCTTTTTCTCTAACCATTGTTTGGTACATGCAAAAGCCCCCAGTTTTTGCCGGTGGCAAAACTGGGACTAGTTTTATAAAAGCTTGAATGTGCTTTTTCTTTGTTCATTGTGTCATTCCGAACTCGTTTCGGAATCTGCTTTTGTTAGCATATCGGATGCTGAACCAAGTTCAGCATGACAATGCTTTTGCTGTTTGCTTTTTCTCTAACCATTGTTTGGTACATGCAAAAGCCCCCAGTTTTGCCGGTGCAAAACTGGGACTATTTTTATAAAAGTCTTAATGTACTTTTACATACAAGCGTAACAATGTCACTTTACAGCAGGCAGTTCAGCGCGGTTTCAAACATGGGTTCAAGGGCGCTTAAACGCTTTTCTGCCGGCAAATGCTCGTTGTTTATGCACGAATCCGTGTGGGTTAAAATTGAAAGCGCGCGTTTTTTTAGCCAGCTTGCGGTACTGTACAGCGCAAAAGTTTCCATATCCTGCGCAAGGCAGCCCATACGCGCCCAGGGTCGCCAGCTTTCTTCGCCTGTGGTCTGGTTGCTTGCGTCGTACTGGCTGAAAAGATCAGAAGAAAATACAGAACCAACCGCATAGCCAAAATTTTTCTTCCGGGCAAATTCTACGGCTTTATTCAAAAGTTCAAAATCGCCGCAGGGAGAAAAACTGCCGTTCAAATTATACTGATGAGCCCAGTTGCTGTCGGTGCTGGCGGTCATTGCAAAAACCAGATCGCCCACTTTAAGGTTTTGTGCCAAACCGCCGGCAGTACCAATGCGTATTATTTGTTCTACGTTGTAAAAACTGAATAATTCGTAGCTGTAAATGCCGCAGCTGGGGCCGCCCATGCCGCTGCCCATTACCGTTACCGGCGTATTGCCGTACATTCCGGTAAAGCCCAGCATATTGCGCACGCCGGTTATCTGTTTTGCACCGGTTAAATATTTTTCTGCAACGTATTTTGCGCGCAAGGGGTCGCCGGGCAGCAAAACCGAAGGTGCTATATCGCCGG
The DNA here is from genome assembly GCA_024402495.1 of Treponemataceae bacterium. Lineage (GTDB taxonomy): Bacteria > Spirochaetota > Spirochaetia > Treponematales > Treponemataceae > UBA1240. The sequence goes on along the minus strand of JAKSTR010000018.1, from coordinate 1,871 downwards.
GCTGGGCGCTGTTATGCGGTGTACTCATGGTATTTTCCTTTTATATTGAAATGTATCAGATTTAATTTCGAGTTATACATAAAGGCAAAAAACTGTAAAATTTGATAAAAACAGCCTTTCGGCAGTCACTGCAACGACTGTTTTTATGACATTTTACACAAATCAACATTTTACCTGATAACTGTATGTTCAATATTATACATCATTTTTCATTTGAACTATAAAACGCGGTTTGGATTTTTAGGAAAATTTGAAGTTTTCTTCTATATAAATGGTGCTGTTTTGAGATTAGGCTTGGTACTTGGTTTCAAGCTGATTTACAAATTTTAAGAATGGACAAATAATAAAAGAAAAACACAAAAAAAAGGGAGTTTTTTATGCCAATTTTAGACATGCCATTAAAAGAATTACAGCGGTACAAGGGCTGCAGTCCCAAACCGGCTGACCACGAAGAATACTGGAAACGCGCTTTAGCCGAAATGAACGCCGTTGAGCCCAATGTTGAACTGAAACCAGCCGAATTTGTTTCGCCGGTTGCCGACTGTTTTGATATGTTCTTTACCGGCGTACGGAACGCGCGCATTCACGCAAAGCTGTTAAAGCCTAAAAATCTCGGCAAAAAAGCACCGGCTATTTTGCAGTTTCACGGCTACAACTGCACTTCAGGCGACTGGAACGAAAAGCTGGCGTATGCGGCAAGCGGTTTTGTAGTAGTTGCGCTGGACGTGCGCGGCGAAAGCTTTTTATCGGAAGATACCGGCGGGCCGAAAACCTTTACTTCGGTTGGATATTTTATGCGCGGCTGTCAGGATCCGAACCCGGACAATATGATTATGCGCCACATTTATCTTGATACCGCAGAACTTGCCAAAATTGTAATGGGCTTTGATTTTGTAGACGAAAATCGGGTTTTTGCTATGGGCGGTTCGCAGGGCGGAGCCTTAACTATTGCCTGCGCCGCGCTTGAACCGCGCATTGCACGCCTTGCGCCGGTTTACCCGTTTTTGTGCGATTTTAAACGCGTTTGGGATATGGATTTGGCGCGCGACGCCTACGGAGAAATCCGCCACTATTTCAGATGGTTTGACCCGGCACACGAACACGAAGAGGAACTTTTTACCCGGCTGGGCTATCTGGACTTGCAGTTTTTGGCGCCGCGCATAAAAGGCGAAGTTTTAATGGCAACCGGACTGCAGGACAATATCTGTCCGCCGTCTACCCAGTTTGCAATGTACAACAAAATAAAGGCAAAAAAACAGCAGATAATTTACCCGGACTACGGACACGAATTCATTCCGCAATTTGGCGACAAAACCTATCAGTTTTTCTGCCAGGCACTGTAAAATTGAAAATTGGGAAAAAGCTGCCCGGATATCAGGACAGCTTTTTTTAGCAGTTTTTCTACGTTTGCAGAAAGTCCATTTTTTGCGCACCTAAAGCAGCAAAAGCGTGTCATGCTGAATTTATTTCAGCATCTGGTCTGTTATCAGAATCAGATTCCGAAACGAGTTCGGAATGACTGTTTTCTTTTGGAATGACAAGAACAAACAGCAAAAGCACAATAAAATGTCCATAAAAATAGCCCCAGTTTTTGCAAAGCACATATAAATTGGCGTAGTTTTCGCTTTTGCGAAAACTATGGGCTTTGCGCATAGACCCAGCGGAAATTAGAGATAATCGAATAGCGCATGCCTACATCAAGATATGGTTAGAGAAAAAAGCAAGCCGCAAAAGCATCGGATTCCGAAACGAGTTCGGAATGACTGTTTTCTTTTGGAATAACAGGAATGAACAAATTTCGTAATGACTTTTTTCCCGTTTCCTTTCATATTGAAAATTCCTTGAATTTTTCTTATTATTTAGCGCACTTT
>JAKSTR010000179.1 GCA_024402495.1 Treponemataceae bacterium | reverse complement strand
CCGTATCAAAATAATTTACGCCAAGTTCAATAGCACGAAGAATTTCTTTTTCGGCTTTTTCCAAATCAATTGCGCTGCCTTTTTTGGTAAAACGCATGCAGCCATAGCCCAAAACTGATAAATCATTTCCGTAGCGGTCTTTCCTGAATTCCATAAGTGCTCCTAAAAATAAATGAAGTTTCCAAAATATTGCTTCGCAAGCATGCCATTTCAAATTGAATTCTGCATGACAAAACCTGACGTTAAACTGCGCATTTATACTATAAACCTGTTTTCACTTTTTATAAACAAGTTTGAACGCTTCGCGTGCGCCGTTTTTGAATATTGAAAATGCGCAGAATAGCAAACCGCGGTGCGAACAGTGTGCCGCTTAAATGGTACGCTAAACTATCAGCTGAACGAGTTTTTCAATATGAATTGCCATAATATCAAGGCATTTTACCGGCGTGTTCTGGTCGTTTAATGCAAGCGGCAGTTCGGTGCAGCCAAGAATAATACCTTCAATGCCTTTTTCGTCTTTAAGTTTTTTTATTTCGCCTGCAAGTTTCTGCCGGGAATCTTCTTTTACTATTCCGTATTCCAGTTCGCTGCCGATGATTCTGTTTATTTCGGTTCGGGCGTTTGGTTCCGGCACAAAAACTTCAATACCGCGGTCTGTAAACGCTTGGGTTAAAAAATCGTTTTCCATGGTAAAAATTGTGCCCAGCAGCCCCAGCTTTTTGTAGCCGCAGTTTGCCGCATATTCTGCTGCGGCTTGGGGAATGCTGATTAAAGGCGCTTTTATTTTGGTTTTTAGCCTGTCGTATACGATGTGCATTGTGCCGGCGGTAAGTGCAATAATCTGTGCGCCGCCGTCCTGCAGGTTTTGTGCCGCCTTTAAAAGATACGCTTCAAGTTCGTCGTATCTTTTTTCGCTTACAAGCTCCAGCGCCTTAAAAAGATTTACGCTTTCCACCGCAATTTCCGGAAAATCTTTGCCGCCTGCCGCCTGATTTGCCAGCCGGTTTATTTCTTTGTAATAAACCAAAGTTGATTCCGGCCCTGTGCCGCCAATAAGACCAAGTTTTTTCATGTTAAATATCCTTTTGTTTTTATCCTGTCACCCAGAATGAAAAGATGTTATTCCGAACGAAGAAAGTTTCTGTCATTCCGAACGAAAAGATGTTATTCCGATCGAAAAAGGTTTTTGTCATTCCGAACTCGTTTCGGAATCTGATTTTGATAACATATCGGATGCTGAAATGAATTCAGCATGACAGGCTTTTGCTATTTGCTTTGTCTCTAATTATAGCTTGGTGTACGCAAAAGCCCCCAGTTTTTGACTAATCTGTCATTCCGAACTCGTTTCGAAATCTGATTTTGATAACATATCGGATGCTGAAATGAATTCAGCATGACAGGGCTTTTGCTGTTTGCTTTGTCTCTAACTATAGCTTGGTGTACGCAAAAGCCCCCAGTTTTTGACTGCGCAAAAACTGGGACTATTTTTTTAAGTTGGGTTTCCGCAAAATGCGGAAAGTCGTTTTTTTTAAAAAGTCGAGATTCCGCAAAATGCGGAAAGCCGTTTTTTTAAAAAGTTGGGATTCCGCAAAATGCGGAAAGCTGTTTTTTTAAAAGTTGGGCTTCCGCAAAATGCGGAAAGCCGTTTTTTTAAAAAGTCGTGTTTCCGCAAAATGCGGAAAGCTGTTTTTTAAAAAGTCGGGCTTCCGCAAAATGCGGAAAGTCGTTTTTTAAAAAGTCGAGATTCCGCAAAATGCGGAAAGTCGTTTTTTAAAAAGTCGGGTTTCCGCAAAATGCGGAAAGCTGTTTGACTATTCTGTCATTCCGAACTCGTTTCGGAATCTGATTTTGGTAACATATCGGATGCTGAAATGAATTCAGCATGACAAAAAGCTGTTTTTTAAAAAGTCGGGATTCTGCAAAATGCGGAAATTATTTTTCAGTTTGCCGTGCCTGTGCGTTTTTCAATTCGC
>JAKSTR010000178.1 GCA_024402495.1 Treponemataceae bacterium | reverse complement strand
TTTCAAAAATGCGGTCGCTTAATTCGGGGGGAATGCCGTTGCCGTTATCTTCTATTATAATGCAAATATTTTTTGGCGCAGTCTGGCTTAAACTTACATTAACAATACTGCCGGCAGGACAATATTTAATGGCGTTGTCAATAATATTGCCAACTGCCTGTGCCATAAGCCCGGCATTTATTTTTGTATTGCGCCATTCTGCAAACGGGCTTGAAAAATTAAGGCAAATATCCTTTTTCTGCGCCAGAACTTCAAAATCGATGCACGCATTTTTTACCACGCCTACCAAATCGCAGTCGCACAAATCAATTGAATAATTATTCTGTTCCAGAGAAGAAAGCGTCAGCAAATCTTCAATAATATTCTGCAAACGGTTGGTTTGCCCCTGAATAATTGCCACAAAATTACGGGCAATTTCCTTTTCTTCAATGGCACCGTCAAGAAGCGTTTCGCTGTAGCCTTTTATACTGGTTATTGGCGTCTTCAGTTCGTGGCTTACATTTGCAACAAAATCCTTGCGGACTTTTTCAAGCTTTTTAAGCTGGTCTACATTTTGCCCGATAGTTTTAGCCATGACATTCATGGTAACGCTTAAATCCTTAAGTTCTTTTGGCGACGTTACCGCCGATTCAAATGAAAAATCCTGCTTCTGGTAATGGCTAGCTGCAAGCTTTAAATTTTCAATACCCTTAATTACGTGGTTGCTTAACAGAAAAGAAAAGCCCAGAATTAAAGCCAGAATAAAAATAGAACAGAGCAGAAGCGTTGCAAAATAATTGCCGGACCAGTAAATGTTGGCTTCAATCGGCATTGAAAGGCGCAGTGAAAAAATATTTCCGTTTAGTAAAAGCGGCACGGCATAGTAAAGTTCGTTTTTTTTGTTTACCGTAGAATACCGCACGGAAAAACATTCCCTGCCGTTTAAACTTGATGCAACTTCTTCGCGGTTAAGGTGATTTTGGGATGAAAGCCCTGCTGAACCGGAATCTGCAACAAGAAAACCCCGGTCGTTTATAATTGAAATACGAATGTCAGAATCAACATCCGAAAGTTTTTTTACCGTTTCGTCGTAATTTTCAGCGGGAAAGGTCAGCAAAGTGCGATGAACGACATCGCTGAACATTCTGATGTTTTTTTATTCTGTTCAAAGGCAATGGATTTTAGCTGGCAGCTGTTTATAACGGTAAGAAGAAAAAAGGAGAAAACTACTATTGCGCCGTTTATCAGTATTAAAAAATGCTTTGTCTTTAATGTTTTCAAAATATTTTTTCCTTCTATTCATCAATAAAACGGTAGCCAACGCCCCTTACCGTTTCTATAAAATCTTCCGTCTGCATTGCGTTTGCTTTTAATTTGCGGCGCAGGCTTAAAATATGTACGTCAACCGCCCTGTCCGTAACGCACAGACCGCCCCTAAGCCGGGCAATAATCTGGCTTCTTGTAAAAACCCTGCCCTTATTGCACAGCAAAAGTTCAAGCAGTTCAAATTCTGTTGCGCTCAAGTCTATCCTGCATTCGTCCATAAATACCTCATGGCGCTGACGCAATACCTTTAGATTTTTAAAGCTTATGCAGTCGTTTTGGGCAATATTTGCGCTGTTTTTGCGCCGCAGCACGGAACCGATGCGTGCGACAAGCACTTTGGGCGAAAAAGGCTTGGTAACATAATCATCAGCACCAATGGTTAAGCCTTCCACAATGTCCGATTCTTCGCTTTTAGCCGTAAGCATTATTATGGGAATATTACTTGTAAGATTATCTTTTTTAACTGTGCGGCAGACATCAAGCCCGCTCATGTCCGGCAGCATAAGGTCTAAAAGAATTAAATCTATGCTGTGGCTGTGCAACGCCGCCAGAGCTTCTGCACCGTCTGCGCTTTCTATGCATTCAAAACCGGCTTTTAAAAGGTTATAAACAAGCAGTTTTCTAATCGGTTCTTCATCATCAACAACCAAAATCTTCTCATTCATAGCCCTATAATATAGAAGAAAGTTGTGCATTTTCAACTTTAGAATTGTTAAAAATCGGTTAAAAA
>JAKSTR010000177.1 GCA_024402495.1 Treponemataceae bacterium | reverse complement strand
TGGAGGAACCCATGAAAAAATCATTAACTATTGCAGCGGCTGTTTTGTGTGCAGTATTTGCATTAAGCAGCTGTTCTAAAGCGGCAGCAAAAAAGAACTTTATTCTTGCAACTGGTGGTACTAGTGGTACTTACTATCCATTTGGCGGCGCAATTGCCAACATCTGGAACACCAAAATTGACAACATGAACGTAACAGCACAGGCAACAGGTGCTTCAGCAGAAAACCTGCGCCTTATCAGCAAAGGCGAAGCTGAATTTGCAATCGTTCAGAACGACGTTATGGACTATGCCTACAACGGAACTGATATGTTCGACGGCAACAAGCTTCCTAACCTTATGACAATCGGTACTTTGTACCCTGAAGTTGTTCAGATTGCAGCAAGCAAATCAAGCGGAATTAAAAGCGTTGCAGATTTGCGCGGCAAACGCGTTTCTATCGGTGACGCAGGTTCTGGCGTAGAATTCAACGCAAAACAGATTCTTGCAGGTTACGGCCTTACATTTGACGACATCAAAAAGAACAATCTTTCTTTCAAAGAATCAGCAGAAGGCATTCAGAACGGAACTTTGGACGCCTGTTTCATTACTGCCGGTGTTCCAAACTCTGCATTGCAGGAACTTGCCTTTACAGCCGGTTTGATTTTGATTCCTGTTGACGGCGCAGAAGCAGACAAAATCTGTGCTGAACATTCTTTCTATACAAAAACCACAATTCCTGGCGGCACTTACGAAGGCACAGATACCGACACTGCTGCTTTGGCAATTAAGGCAACTTTGGCTGTAAACGCAAAACTTGACGAAGAAACTGTTTACCAGATGACAAAAGCTCTTTTTGAAAATACAGCAGAACTTGGTCAGGCACACGCAAAAGGTAAAGAAGTTAGTGCAGCAAAAGCCGTTACCGGTGTTTCTGTACCGTTCCACCCGGGTGCCGTAAAATACTTTAAAGAAGCTGGTTTTAACGTACAGTAAATGCATCTTTTTGCGGCAAAATATTGAAAAACTATGATTTTTTGCCGCATTTTGCAGAACGTGTTTTACGGCACGTTCTGCAAGCTTTTTTTGAGAAATATTTTGAAGAAAAATAAACTTTTTGCTGCGATTTTTGCATTTATAATTTCCGTTTTGGTTTTAATGTTTGTGCCGTTCCTGCAGGTGCTTGTGGTAAAGCAATTTAACGGCAGCGATAAAAGCAAAAAATATTTTTCTCATTATGCGGCAAAAAACGGTTTTGTAATAAACTACAGGCATTCCGTAAACAAAGGACTGGTCAGCGATTTTTACAGAACCGGCAAAAACGGCAGCCTGTTCCTGTACGAAACGCATTTTGTAAACTACGGCGCAGGCATAAGCGAACCGGATGAGATTCCGGGTGCTGAGTTCAAGGTTTTGAGCAGCGGCGTTTATGCCCTTACCAGCCTGAACCGGGAACTTGACCAGCTTGTAATGGCTGTTGGTGTTGTTGCAAACCATTCAATAGAAATTGCAGAGCAGGAATTTTTTTTAACCGAATATTTTGAAAGACAAACACGCCTATTGATTTTTGTAAAAAGAGTTTCGCTTTTTGAATATTTGTTTTCAAGTAGCAGATTTTAGTATAAAGGAGTACACCATTGGACAAAATTGACTCAATTCTTCCTACATCTACAGAAGAAGATTTGAAAGAGATGATGAAAAACATCGACCGTGAACAGGCTTACCGCGAACACAAATGCTGGCGGCAGTACATTACGATTGTTGTGTCTGTGGTTTTCTGTTGTTTTCAATTATACGCTACCCTTTCGGGTGTGGTTACTGCGCAGATTTTGCGTGCAACCCATTTGGCTTTTATTGAACTTCTGGCTTTCCTGCTTTTTCCGGCAAGCAAAAACATGCCTAAAGACACTTTGCCCTGGTACGATGTTGCGCTGGGTTTAGTTGCAGCCGCCTGCTGGATGTACATTGTAATTAATTTTGACCAGCTTGTGCGCCGTACCGGTGACAACACTGTTTTAGACATTGCCGTTGCTGTTATTGGTATTTTAATTTTGTGCGAAAGCTGCCGCCG
>JAKSTR010000176.1 GCA_024402495.1 Treponemataceae bacterium | reverse complement strand
TGAACCTTTTTAAAGACACGGGCTTTTTAACCGCCACTAATTGTAAATTGGCGCGCAAATCGGTATACTTTCAAAGTTAATACACTTCAAAAAATTGCGGCGTTTTTTAAAATTCAACAAAATTTGCCGCTAAAACACATAAAAGGAACAGAAATGGAAGTTCGTGTACGTTATGCACCCTCTCCAACGGGAATGCAGCACATTGGCGGTGTAAGAACCGCACTTTTTAACTATTTGTACGCACGTGCAAACGGCGGTAAATTCATTTTGCGTCTTGAAGACACTGACCGCACGCGTTACGGCGAAGAATATGTACAAAACCTGTACGATACCCTTGCCTGGCTTGGCATTGAATGGGACGAAGGCGGCCCTAAAGGCGGCGAATACGGTCCTTACGTTCAAAGTGAACGCTTTGAGCTTTACAAAAAATACGCTGAAGAACTGGTTGCAAAAGGTCAGGCTTATTACTGCTTCTGCGACGAAGAACGCCTTGAACGCATCCGCATGATTCAGACCAAAAACAAGATGCCGCCGGGATATGACCGCAACTGCCGCCATTTAACGGAAGAAGAAATTAAGGAAAACCTTGCCGCCGGTAAACCTTACGTTATCCGCTTAAAGGTACCAATGGAAGGCGAAACAAAATTCCACGACTGCCTGCTTGGCGACATTGAATGGAAAAACGAAGACGTAAGCCCGGATCCTGTTCTGCTTAAAAGCGACGGTTTCCCGACATACCACCTTGCAAATATCGTAGACGACCACTTTATGAAAATCAGCCACGTAATGCGCGCTCAGGAATGGATTCCTTCTACCCCGATGCACGTAATTATGTACAAGGCTTTCGGCTGGGATTATCCTGATTTCTGCCACCTGCCGATGGTTATGGGAAAAGACGGTCAGAAACTTTCTAAACGTCACGGTGCAACCAGCGTAAACGAATTCCGTGCACGCGGTTATCTGCCAAAAGCACTTATCAACTATGTTGCAATGCTTGGCTGTTCTTACGAAGACGGCAGAGACATGTACGAGCTTGACGAACTTGAAAAGCTTTTCAAGCTTGAACACCTGAACAAGGCTCCGGCTGTTTTTGACTACAAAAAACTTGAATGGTTCAACGGTCAGTACATGCGCCTGATGAGCGATGAAGAGCTTCTTGAAGCAACCCTGCCGTTCATTACCGGTACTGGCGATGCGGCAATTCCTATCAATGCCAGCGAAGAATTCCCGGCTCCGCACGTTGGTCCAAAATATTCGGGCATTGCATACAACGCAGAAGGCAAGCTTTGCATTGATGCCGAAGCTTTGGCAAACGGCGCAGACAATTTGAGCGATGAAGAAATAAGGGCAAAACTGCTTGCACTTATGCCGCTCATTAAAGAACGCCTGCACTTTTTAACGGACGCTGCCGAAATGGTCGGCTTCCTGTTCAAAAATGTTGCCGTTCCGCCGGTAGAAGAAATTGTACCAAAGCGCCTTGACGCTGCAAAAACAAAAGAAGTTCTTGAACTTTCTAAAGAATTTATTGCAAAGCTTTTTGAAATTGAAAGCCACGAAGCACAGGAAGAACTGGCTAAGCAAATGGCAGAAAGCATCGGCGTAAAGCTTGGCGATTTTATGATGCCAATCCGCATGGCTGTAACCGGCAGCAAAATTTCGCCGCCTTTGATGGGTTCAATCCTTATTCTTGGCAAAGAAAAAGCTTTGGCAAGAACAGAAAGAACGCTGGAAAAATTTTAAGCCTGCTTTTAAAGGCATGAAACAAAGCTAAATGCACGAAAGGCTGTCCGTAAAAAAACAACGGGCAGCCTTTTTTATAGGGTCAATTTCAGTTTTTTTCATGCTGAACTTCTATAAAGTAGCCCCAGTTTTTGCGCACATAAAACAGCAAAAACATTGTCATGCTGAACTTGTTAGCCTTCGGCGGCTGTGCACAGCATCCGATTTGTTATCAGAATCAGATTCCGAAACGAGTTCGGAATGACAAAATGAAAAAAGCAAACGGCAAAAGCTTCGAGTTCGGAATGACAGTTTTCTTTCGTAATGACAGAATAAACAAAGCAAAAGCA
>JAKSTR010000175.1 GCA_024402495.1 Treponemataceae bacterium | reverse complement strand
GCAACAATAAGCACTACGCTAAAAGCAACTGCCAAAATCTGCGTAATGGCACTGCATTTCTGCAAATATTTGCGCACAGAAATTCCTTTATAATTCAATGCTTCTACTATCAAAAGCAGCAAAATAAAAAGCCATACAAACTTTATGTCATTCGTGTAATATTCCCACGCCCAAGAAATATTTACCTTTCCCGGAACAAATACGGCAATAAACATTTTTTTTATGGCATGCAAGGCAGAACCAATAGACCACGCCCTGAAAAAACACCAGCCTATGGCTATCCAGAAAAAAGTATAAAAACGCCGCAAAATTTCAGGCACTTTTTCCTGAAATTTTATCGTAATTCTGTCTACAATCTGCAAAACCCCGTGCAGCATTCCCCATGCAATAAAATTCCAGCCTGCACCATGCCACAAACCGCTTAAAGTCATAACAATCATAATGTTTGTGTAAGTGCGCAGTTTGCTGCACCGGCTGCCGCCAAGTGGAAAATACACATAATCGCGGAACCAGGTGCTAAGGGAAATATGCCACCGCCGCCAAAAGTCCTGAACATTTAACGCGCAGTAAGGGCTTGCAAAGTTGTCCATAAGGTCAAAACCTAAAATTTTTGCAGAACCTTTTGCTATAAGCGAATAACCGCAGAAGTCGCCGTAAATTTGAAAAGAGAAAAATATGGTCGCAACAATCAGTGCAAAACCGTCCATTTCATAAATATTTGAATATACTCTATCAACAAAAAGCGCGGCACGGTCGGCAAGAACCATTTTCAAAAAATAACCCCAAATCATAATAAAAACGCCGTCTTTGGCACGGTTAAAATCAAAAGTTTTGGCACTTTCAAACTGCTTCAGCAAATTTTTACTGCGTTCAATTGGTCCTGCAACAAGCTGTGGAAAAAACGAAACGAAAAGCGCATAAGTAAAAAAATTGCGTTCAGGGGCAAGTTCTTTTTTGTAAACGTCAATTACATAACCAGCCGCCTGAAAAGTAAAAAACGAAATGCCAACAGGCAGAATAATATCAAACTGCGGCGCTGCACCATTCCGGGCAAAGCCAATACCGGCAATATTCAGCACCCTGAACAGATTTTTAAGAAAGAAGTTTGTGTATTTGTAAAAAAACAGCGCAGAAAACAGCAGGACAAGCGTTGCAAACAAAATCGTTTTTCTTGTACGCACCTTTTCACCGTTCGTTTTTTGCAAAAGCATTGCCCCGGCGTAAGAAACCAGCGTACAGGCAAAAAGCAGAATGCCGTATACCGCATTCCAGCTCATGTAAAAATAATAGCTGCAAATTAACAGCCACCAGTTTTTAAGTTTTGCAGGCAGTGCAAAGTAAAAAACAAGCAGAACCGGAAAAAACAGAAGGAACTTAAATGAATTAAAAAGCATGATTTTTCAATATCCTTTTTGTAGATATTGATTGATTTCTCATTATTCGCCAACAAATTATATTGATTTGTCAACACTATTCAATTTTCAATAATGAAATTGTCGTATTGTGTTTTTCATGGATAAGGATTTCAGGCACAACTTGCGCGACGAACTGGATTTTCAGTGTCTTACCGTAAAGGAACTTTCTGCAAAAACTGGCATTGCAAAATCAACGCTGGACTGTTATCTGGGCGCGCGGGCAACAATGCCGCCTGCCGATATTGCAGTACGCATTGCCCGGGCGCTGAATGTCAGCGTAGAATTTTTAGTTACCGGCAACGAAAGAAATGCAGAAAAAACGCCCAAAGAAGAAATGGAAAATCAGCGCCGGGAAATACTTGCCGATTTGCCAAAACTGAATAAAAGTGCCCTGTGCTACGTTCATGCAACGGTTTCTGCCGTGCTTAAAGTGCAGGACAATATTTGAAAACGGTAAAAGATTCACCTATTGCAAAAGCCGCCAAATTTGCTATAAAATTGGCACATACGGGGCATTAGCTCATCTGGTAGAGCGATTGGTTCGCAATCAATAGGTGGTCGGTTCAAGTCCGATATGCTCCATAAAAAAGACTGGGTTATGCCAGTCTTTCGTTTTTTTAAATGCAGGTTCATTTGCCATACGTAATGACAAATTTTTGTCATGCTGAACTTGTTTCAGCATCCATCATGGATCCCGAAACAAGTTCGGGATGACACTCTGTCATTCAAAATGAAAAACA
>JAKSTR010000174.1 GCA_024402495.1 Treponemataceae bacterium | reverse complement strand
TATTAAACCCTCCGCACGAATAAAAAAAAGTGGCAAAAACAAAATACCTGCTGTAAAATATTTTCATGAAGTCTTTAAAAACACAAATTTCTACATTATGCGCACTTATTGCACTGTTCATGACTTTAGGTCTTGGCAGTTTTGCAATTTATAATTCTGCTACGGCTTTAAAGGAAGTTTATGCCAAAAACGTAGCAGACAATGCTAAAAATATGGCAATGCTTGTAAATTCCAGCCTTGAATTGCAGATTTCCTTGTTGCAGTCAATTGCGCGGCGGCCTGCAATTATGAACCGCGACACTCCGCTTGAAGAAAAAATTGAAAGCTTAAAGCAGGATGTCCTTGTCGGTTCTGAAAACGGCGTTTTGCGCTACGGCATTGCCACCCTGAACGGTAAAACCCTGATGACAAACGGCAATGCGTCTGATGTTTCTGACCGCGATTATTTTAAGTCTTCGCTTCGCGGGCGCAGTTTTGTTACCGCGCCAATGCTTGCAAAATCGGACGGCACATGGATTACCATCTGTTCAATTCCGCTTAGGGACGAAAGCAACGGCATTTACGGCGTTCTGTTTGTCGTTATAAACGGCGACTATTTAAGCAGTTCTCTGGCGGCGCTGAATAATGACGATTCTGAACAGATTTGGGTCATTGATAGCGCCGGAACAACTATTGCAAGCAAAGATTTTTCCAATGTAGAAAATTCTGTAAACCTTCTTTCTGCTGCCGAAAGCGACCCGGCGCTGGCTGGGGCTGCAAATCTTTATAAAACGGCTTTAACCGGCGAAAGCGGCGCAATGTCCTATACCTATGCCGACGGCAAACAGTATTTCTGCGGTTATTCTTCCATTGAAGATTTCGACTGGACAGTGCTTTTTCAGAAAAACTTTGTAGAAATTCACGCTTCCATGCAGGATTTGTTCTTTATTCTGCTTGCAGGCGGTCTGGTTTATTTCCTTATTGCCGTGTTTATTTCGCGCCTTATGGGCGTGCGTTTGGGCAAAGTTGTTGTTGTTGTTGAAAAAGTTTTGCGCCGTATGGCAAGCGGCAACTATATTGAAGAAGCTGACGAATCCGCCGAAATGCAGAAAATTCTTCTGCGTAAAGACGAACTTGGCAGCATGGCGCGCGCTTTGGACGAAATGCAGAAAAAAACCGTTAATCTGATTGAAACAATCAGTATTTCTGTCAGCCAGATTAACGACGGCAACGGGCAGATTACTGCGGCAAGCCAGTCAATTTCCACCGGTGCAAGCGAACAGGCAAGTGCCAGCGAAAAAATGGCAAGCCAGGTGCAGAATATTGGTGCAAGCATCAGCAAAACCGCGGAAAATACCCGTGGCGCCGTAAATATTTCCGAAACTGTTGTTAAAGATGCAACTGCCGGTGCTGATGCGGTACAGGCAACCTACGACATGATGAAAGAAATTGCTTCGGAAGTGCAGATTATTGGTTCGGTTGCGGCGCAGACAAACCGTCTGGCGCTTAATGCCGCAATTGAAGCTGCGCGTGCAGGCGAAAGCGGCCGCGGTTTTGCTGTTGTTGCGGGCGAAGTGCGAAAACTTGCCGAACGCAGCCAGACTGCCGCATTTGGAATTACGGAACTTACCAAAAAAAGCCTTGCAGTTGCCGAAGATGCAACGGCAAAAATCAATTATGTTACCAGCGGCATAAAAGAAACTGCGGAACTTATACAGGGTATTGGTAAAGAATGCGACGCCCAGAATGTTGAAGTTATGCAAATCAATTCCGGTATTCACCAAAACGATTTGGTAATTCAGCAGAACGCGTCAGCTTCCGAAGAACTGGCAAGTATGGCAGAAGAATTGTCTTCGCAAACAATGTCACTGAAAGATACAATTTCATTCTTCAGAATATAGCTTGAACTAAGCTGTTTTTAGATATTTATGAAAAAGCCCTGTTTTGTACAACCAAAGCAGGGCTTTTTTTTGTAATGCAGAAGCTGTCTGTCTGAAACAATTTATCATGAAAGAAAAAGTGGCGAAATAATTTTGAATTATTGAATATTTTTTTTTATTGTGGAATAGCCCGAATGCCGGGTTTTAAAGTTCTGTCATCTCGAATTTATTTCGGAATCCGCAGCTTTTGCTGCTTACTTTATCTCTAACCGTTGCTTGGTGTATGCACGGCATGCGCTACTTGATTTTCTCTAATTTCCGTTGAGTCTAT
>JAKSTR010000173.1 GCA_024402495.1 Treponemataceae bacterium | reverse complement strand
CTTGTTGCTTGTTGCTTGTTGCTTGTTGCTTGTTGCTTGTTGCTTGTTGCTTGTTCAGCATTATGAAATTCGTCCTTTTTGTATTGTCAATATATTTTTACAGCTTCTCTGTTTAATATCGGTTAACTGTTTATAGTATATGGCAATAAAATGAATAACGCAACGCAGAAACAAAATAAACATACCTCGCCGCAAAAACCCGTCATGCTGAACTTGGTTCAGCATCCGATTTGTTACCTAATATCAGATTCCGAAACAAGTTCGGAATGACAAAATGAACAAACTTACAGAAAATAGTCCCGGTTTTTTGCTTTGCAAAAAACCGGGGGCTTTTGCGTATACCAAGATATGATTAGAGACAACGCAAGCGGCAAAAGCATCGGATTCCGAAACGAGTTCGGAATGACAGAATGAACAAACTTACAGAAAATAGTCCCAGTTTTTGCAAAGCGCTTATAAATTAACGTAGTTTTCGCGCTACAAAGTTTGCAGTTTGCACCTTTTTTATCGTGTCTGTAGTTTTTGCTTTTGCAAAAACTACGGGCTTTGCGCATAAACTAAGCGGAAATTAGAGAAAATCGAGTAGCGCAAGCAATAATTAGAGATAACGCAGGCAGCGAAAGCACCGGTTACAGAACTTTCCAATCTACGTCACCTTTGTGACCAAAAACCTTCGTCTTATTGGCAAATTTCCGGGCATTCTTCAAAAAGAACACCAGATCAGAAGCGTATTCGCTCATAAGGTCGTCCGGGTGATAATGCAGCTGCACGGTGCTTTCCGTACCGTCGGCAGTAAACGCACTTATTGCACCGTTAAAGCGAATGCAGTCGCTTGCAAGATTTGCATACGGGGTTTTATTTTTTTCAGCAAGAAGCCGGGTAACAAAAGAAACCTGCATTTCAACAACCTGCTTAAAATCCGGTTCGTCGCAGCCTTCCTTTAGATACGCGGCTTTTCCGTTTTTCTTCATCCACAAGGCAAACTGTTCCATAAAAACCGAAGGCGCAGTTTTTAAAAGATGCGTTACCGCGCCGAACCATGGCACTGCCCTGCCGGTGGTGTAAAACAGCGTTGTTGCCCGCGCCAGTTCTGCGGCTTTTGCAATGTCCTGTTTGGGAAAAGTCGGGGTTTCAATTACGTGGTAAGGCGCTTCTTTTTCCCAGACCATGTTAAAGCCGGGGGCTTCGTCGTAAAGGGTCGTGCCGGGCAAAACGCTAAGACAAAAAAGCTCCAGACTGTTCGGGTAAAGAGAAAGGGCAAAGTCGATGCTTTCCATAAAGCCTTTGTAACTGTCGCCTGGAAGCCCGTAAATAAGGTCAAAACCGAATACTACGCCGGTCTGGTTCAGATAGCCTATGTTTTTTACAAACTGCTTCCGGTTAAAGGTGCGGTGAACATTGTTCAGCACTTCTTCCCTGCATGACTGCAAGCCAAACTGCAGGCTGCACTGTACCTTGCTGAAAGCGTTTGCCAGTTCGCGGTCAATAAATTCGGCACGGGCTTCAAAATAAAACCATGTATGCGGCAGCTTGCGGCGTATAAGGGCAAGCATTTGCAGGGCGCGTTCTTTCTGGGCGTTGTAGGTCGGGTCTAGAACAAATACCTGCCGCACGTTTTTGCGGGCAAACAGGTCTATTTCTTTTTCTATGCGGCTCATCGGCAGATAGCGCACTTTTTTTTCGCCCTTGCTTTCGTAGCAGTATGAACATTTGAAAGGACAGCCGCGGGCAAGTTCCCATAAAACGCCGCCGCCGTACTGTTCCGGGTCAAGGGTTCCGTCCAGCCAGCACGAAGGCAGGGTGTCGCAGCTGGGGGCTGATGAATGAATTATTTTTTCGGCAGGTTTGCTGCCGGCGGCAAGCTGCCACAAAAGCCGGGGAACAGTTTCTTCGCCCTGTCCGGTTACGCAGTAGTTAAAGGCAGTAAAACTTGCCGGGCTTGCCGTTACTTCCGGACCGCCGGCTACAAGGCATATATTTGGGCAGGCTTTTACCAGCTGACGCGCAGTTTCTTCCATAATAAAGCGGTTCCATACAAAAACCGAAAAACATACGGCAAAAGGTTCTATGCCGGCGGCTTCCTGCGCCTTTATGGTTTTAAGCAGTTCGCCTGCAATTACTGCGGCTTTCTGTTCTATAATAATCGCGGTATCAGCAGTACCGGCTGTGCCTGCTTTTTTTATTTCAGGCTGTTCAAGGCTGAAACTTACAAGCTGCGAACAAATCTGC
>JAKSTR010000172.1 GCA_024402495.1 Treponemataceae bacterium | reverse complement strand
TACTCCTCAAAATAGTAACTTTTTTAAGTTTTTTATAAGTATTCCACCACTATATGCTAATATTTCCGATTGATAAAGACATTTGTACTTTTTTTATACCTGTCTGGAACTTTTGTGACCCCGGCTTACACCTCTTATACTCGATTTATACTTTTTTTGTACCTGGTTTATACTTTTTTGTACCTGTCTGGAACTTTTTGTGACCCCGGCTTACACCTTTTATACTCGATTTATACTTTTGTGTACCCGGATTATCCGGTTTCAGCTGAGCATTGATACTACGCTTTCGGAAATATTAACCGTGTGGTCGCCGATTCTTTCAAGGTATTTGGCAATCATCAGGCTTTCCAGCGCCTGTTCGCCGTTTTCCTTGTCTTTAAGAATAAGGTTTACCAGATTGGTTTTTACCTGCAAAAATAAATTATCAACTTCATCGTCCATTTTATCTATGGCAAGTGCAAGGTTTCTGTCGCATTCAGTAAACGCCTTTATCGCAGCCATCAGCATGCGGATAACTGCGTCTGCCATTTTTGATATTACGATTGCGCAGTTTACATCCTTTATTTCGTACTTTTTTGTAAGCTCGGCAATGTCACTTCCCTGATCCCCGATTCTTTCCATATCCGTAATAAGCTTTAATGAAGCGCTGATTATCTTTAAATCACGGGCAACAGGCTGCTGATGCAGCAGAACTTTCATGCACAGGTTCTGTATATCCTGCTGGCTTATGTCAATATCCCGTTCCAGCTGAATGGCTAAATCCGCCATTTCCTTCCTTTCTGTTATTAAAGCCTGAGTTGCGTATGTAATGCATTCTTCGCACTGCACACCCATTTTTGTAAGGGCATCGTTAATCTGTTTAAGCTGTTCATCAAGTTTATAGCGCATAAAATCCTTCCTTTTTTTACTATTCTTCAATATCAGCCAAAGCGCCCGGTTATATAATTTTCTGTGCGCCTTTCCAATGGATTTATGAAAACCTGTTCCGTTTCGCCGTATTCAACAAGTTCGCCGTTAAGGAAAAATGCAGTTTTTTCTGCTATGCGCAAAGCCTGCTGCATATTATGTGTAACTATAACTATCGTGTAATTCTTTTTAAGCTCTTCGCAAAGTTCTTCAATTTTGCCGGTGCTTATCGGATCCAGTGCCGAAGTAGGTTCGTCCATCAAAATGACTTTCGGTTCTACCGCGAGGCAGCGTGCAATGCAAAGTCTCTGCTGCTGACCGCCGCTTAAGCCCAAAGCCGGTTTCTTCAAGCGGTCTTTTACTTCATTCCACAGCGCCGCCGCACACAAAGAACGTTCAACAATCTCGTCAATATCATTTTTCTTTGTAATTCCGTGGGTTCGCGGACCAAAGGCTATGTTATCGTAAATGCTCATTGCAAAAGGATTTGGCTTTTGGAAAACCATACCTATTTCTTTCCGCAGGGCGTTTACGTCGACAGTCTTTTCGTAAATGTCTTTCTGTCCGTAAATTATGCTGCCTTCAATGTGAATTTCTTCAATTACATCGTTCATTCTGTTTAAGGTACGCAGAAAAGTAGATTTTCCGCAGCCGGAAGGCCCGATAAGTGCCGTTACCTGATTGGCACAAATGCTGATGTTTACGTCTTTAAGCGCCTGATTTGCACCGTACCACAGGTTTAAGTCTTTTACTTCAATAATGTTCATTTAATTTTTCTCTTGTTGAATATTGTGGCTGCAAGGTTAATTGCCAGTGTAAGAACCATTAAAATTGCGGCAATTGCAAAGGCAGCTTCAAATTCTCCCTGTTCTTTTGCATAAAAATACAGGGCAACCGTAAGGGTTTTATGGGCAAAACCTGCCGTAAACAGAAGGGCGGCGCTTTCGCCTATAATGCGTCCTGCCGAAAGTATCGCGCCGGTAATTATGCCTTCCTTGCAGGCTGGCAGAACCACCGTATAAATGGTGCGCCATTTGCCTGCGCCAAGTGCAAAAGCTCCGTAGCGGTAACTTAATGGCACGGCTTTTAGGCTTTCCTGGGTGGTACAAAGCACCACAGGCAGCGTCATAACGGCAAGGGTTAAACCGCCTGCTGCAAGAGACGTGCCGAGCTTTAGGCTTTGGCAGAAGCACAGCATGCCCACAAGTCCGTATATAACAGAAGGTATGCCGCTTAAGATTTCCGAAGCAAACTGAATGAGTGCAACAAGCTTTTTATTGCTGCAATATTCCGTAAGATAAATTGCCGCCCCAACCCCGACAGGCAGAACAATTGCAAGTGTAAAAACCAGCATAAAGCAGGTACTTTTTATATCCGGCAATATGCCGATTGTCTGG
>JAKSTR010000171.1 GCA_024402495.1 Treponemataceae bacterium | reverse complement strand
GTGCTTTTGCTGTTTGCTTTGTCTCTAACTATTGCTTGGTATAAGCAAAAGCCCCCAGTTTTTGACTTTGCAAAAACTGCGACTATTTTTATAAAAGTTTGAATGTGTTTTTTAGCTGGTTTTGCGCTATATTTTTAAGGTGGGCAAAAATTGAAATTTGGAAATTTTTTTATACAGTTAAGCAAAAAAGAACCGCAAAACGAATGGAAAACTGTAAATTTCTATTTTTGCATTGCAACCCAAAAACTTATACTGGAACCAAATTATTTATTTGCCAAAGGTAGTTTTTACTGGCACGTAAAAGAATTTGAAATATCGCAAGGCGAAGAAATATACGAGTTTTGCAAAAATTCAATGGCGCAAATGAATAAAAACCGGCAAGAAAATTGCACCGAACGATTTGATTTGGTAAAATATTTCAATGTAAAAACTTACGCCGGTATGGTAAAAAAAATTGAAAGCTTTCAGTTTTGCTGGACGGACTGGCAGGGCTTTTATTTTGCAAAAGGCGAACGCAACCGCGACGGTTTTACATATTTTATTGATACAAAATACGAAAAATTTGACGCCCTGCCATACGAAGAATTTTTAACCGGCTATTCAAAATGCGTAAAAAGAATATTAAAAAAGCTTGAACGCAGGGAAATGAAAAAATTGAAAAATACCGGAGAGACGGTTTAGTTTTCAGTTTTGAATGGAGAACCGAAAAGGAAAAGTTTATGAAAAAAACAGCCGCTTTTTTATCACTGATATTTTCAGGTTTCATTTTGTTTGCAGAAAATGCAGATTTGTCTTTTTTTAATGGAACATGGGCACCCGAAGACCAGTTGCCGGCAAAAGTCAAAATTGAATTGTCCTATGATGAATTTTATCAGAATGATTCAAGTCTGGATTTTTATGCGTATGATGGAGAAGCTCCGTATTTGGGAATGTTCAAGCATTCAGGTTTAAGTTACGGATATCTGGTAAAAACTTGCAATGTAAAAAATAATGTTTATGTTTGTGAGTGCTGCGAAGGTGCTTTTACAGGTGATGACGAAGTACAGACTTGGGGCGAAAAGCTAGAACTTAAAATTTCGGTTTTAGGCGACGACTGGATTGAGATTGAAGGATTGGAAAAAGAGCCGCTGCTGGAAAATTCAAATAAGCTTTACCGCGTAAGAGAAGAACGCAGAAAACCTGTGCAGCGTGCCGTGGTAAACGATTCTTCCGTGCGTTTAAGAACCGAACCGAACCTTAAAAGCAAAGCCCTGTATTTGTTGCCTGCAAAATATGAAGTTCTGATTCTTGATGAATCTGAAAATGTTACGGAAATTGACGGCGAAAAATGGTGCTGGTATAAAATACGTTCTAAATATTGTTTTGACGGCTGGATTTACGGCAAATATCTCGATTTGAATTCTCACAAATTAAGTGAAGAAAAGAAAATTGAAATTGAAAACTGGGGATTCAGAAATGGTGAAAATTATAATTATTTAAAGAACTGTGAGTTCTGTTATTATTCGGATTCAATCATCGCTTTGGAAGAATTGCAGGCACTGCTTATGAAGATTGACTGTTCTGGTGATGTAGTTTCAAAGCTGAATTCAATTACAGATAAATATGAATTTGCAAAAATTAATATTCGCGGTACTTTAAGTTCAGCCACTAATGCAGCAATATTGCGAAACATTTATTTTTCCTATCAGCAGACCCAAAATAACATACGCGCGACCAATAAAGCAGGCTTTGATTTTATCAGAAATAAAGACGGCTCAAATACAATCGTGGTTAAATCAAATAGAAACGGCTATTTATACGGCATTTGCATAGGCATGAATGCAGATAATCTTGAAGCCATTTTGGGAAAGCCGAAATCCAGAACCCAAAATACTATGCTCTACGAAGCAGAAAATTTTGGTCTGTTTACATTTGAATTTTATTTTGACAAGTCGGACAATCTGGAAAAATACAGCTGCACTTTTAAGACCAAATAGCCGGAATGTCGAGTTTCAAAGTTCCGTCATTCCGAGCTTGTGCTTTTGCTGTTTGCTTTGTCTCTAACTATTGCTTGGTATAAGCAAAAGCCCCCAGTTTTTGACTTTGCAAAAACTGCGACTATTTTTATAAAAGTTTGAATGTGTTTTTGCTGTTTGCTTATTCTGTCATTCCGAACTTGTTTCGGAATCTGATTCTGTTAACAAATCGGATGCTGTGCGCAGCCGCCGAAGGCTAACAAGTTCAGCATGACGTGCTTTTGCTGTTTGCTTTGTCTCATAGGCGAATATAGCGGCATATAAAAACACACAGGAAAATATGAAAATGACACAAACAAACAAAGGAA
>JAKSTR010000170.1 GCA_024402495.1 Treponemataceae bacterium | reverse complement strand
TGACAAAACCTTAAAAACCGGCATTTGGGCTTTATAGAAGAAAAATGAAGCGCGCAAAATATTTTCCAAATGCCGGGCGGCGTATTTGCAGAACAGCTTCGGGCAACGCTTTTTTTTTTAAGGCTGGGATTGACCGAAGGTCGCTTTTTTATCAAATACAACTCATTTTGTCATGCTGAACTTGGTTCAGCATCTGGTTTGTTATCAAAAACAGATTCCGAATCAAATTCAGCATGACAAAACCTTAAAAACCGGCATTTGGGCTTTATAGAAGAAAAATGAAGCGCGCGCGAAATATTTTCCAAATGCCGGGCGGCAAGGTTGTTGATTTTTCATTTTGCTTTTTAGTGCAATTGCGGTTAAAATATTTTTTGGGGAAAGATTAAATATGTTGCAAAAATACAGGGTTTTTGCAATAAAAAGAGGAAAAACATGAAAAACTTCAAAAAAGCGGCTTTCGTTCTTGCCGTTTTGCTTCTGCTGGCTGGCTGCAAAAAAGTTCCGTCAAAGGCTGCAACCAAAGCCGGCGTTAATTTTGGCGCGGCAATCACAATCGGCGACGCCCTGAATCAGGAACAAATCAAGCTTATAACCGAAAATTTTAACACCGTTGTTGCCGAAAACAACATGAAATGGGAAAACATTCACCCTAAAAAAACTTTTTACAACTTTGGCGACATGGACACGATTGCGGACATGGCTGTAAGCAACGGCATGAAAGTGCGCGGTCATACTTTTATATGGTACCAGCAGAATGCGCCGTATGTTTCTTCAATTAAAAGCGACGACGAACTTAAAGCCCATCTTGAAGAGCACATTACAAAAGTTATGGAACACTATAAAGGCAAGATTTACGAATACGACGTTGCAAACGAAATTTTTGAAGAAGACGGAAGTTTTAGAAAAAGTTTCTGGTACAACCGTTTTGGCGAAGAAATTTACGAATTTGCCTTTGAAGTTGCACACAAAGCCGACCCGGATGCGATTTTGATTTTGAATGACTACAACAACGAAAACGCTGGCGACGCAAAAAGCGATGCACAGTATAAGTTCGTTAAAAAAATGGTAGAAAAAGGCGTGCCGATTAACGGTATCGGTTTGCAGCTTCACTTGCAGGAAAATTTGCCGTTCAGCAAAGACGCCATCCGCAAAAACGTGCAGCGTTACGGCGAACTGGGCTTAAAAGTAAGCTTTACAGAAGTTGACGTACGCGTTAAAACGCCTGCAACACCAGAAGCCGTAAAACACCAGCAGGAAATTTTCTGCGATTTGCTTGACATTGCATTAACAGAACCGAATGTTGATACTTTTGTTTTCTGGGGCGTAAGCGACGCACATACATGGGTTCCGGGTACATTCCCCGGTTACGGCGACCCGCTGCCAATTGACAAAGACAACAAGCCGAAAGAAGCCATGAAAGCCATGGTAAAAATGTTCTAGTCTTTTTACGTAAAGCAGAATTATAAACTATGAACCCTGCCCTAAAAAAGCAGGGTTTTATTTTTGAAAAATATAAAATTGTTATTTTAATATTCCGGTTTTTTGTGGATTGCAAACTGCGGTTTTAGTTTTTTACGTGTGTTTTTTTTATAATTTTGTGCGTAAACTCACAAAATTATAGAAAAAACTTATTAACCTTGATATATTTACTATCATGAAACTGCTCAATTACACATTCAGCAAGCTTGCTTTTTGGCAGCAAATACTTGCCGGCGTTTTATTCGGTCTGGGCAACGAGCTTGTTCTTACAGTTGCATCGGCTTTACACTTTCGCATTTTATATCTGGACATGATTTTTACTTTTGCAGGCAGTTTCTTTGGTTTTCTTCCAGGTGTAATTGCAGGTTTGGTTTTTAACGTTATCAACGGACTTTGGGAACATAATTTGGTCAATCAGGTTTTCTTTTTGTGCCAGCTTTTAGGCGTTGCTTTAACGCGCCTTCTTGTTGTAAAGCATAAAAACTGGACTTTCCCTAAACTGCTTGTACTGGTTCTTCTTTCTGCCGTTTTAATAGCCTTGCTTGGCGGCTATATTTCTGCGGTTCTGTTTGACGAAATATTCCAGACGAACATTCAGTCTGTGATTTTTCTGGTATGGAACTTGATGAAAGATTCAAAATCGCTGGTTAATACCATGATTTTGGCAAACCTGCCCATCAGTTTGTTTGACAAATTTATTGCCGTATTTTTCGGCTTTTATATTGCAAAACTTGCTGATATTTTCTTCAAAAAACATTCGCAGCAGAATAACGGCAGTTAACCCTCCCCTCCCGAATTCTGGTAAAACAATTCATTCAGCCTGTTTTTGTGCGTAAACACTCAATACAGGCTGAACTTTATGTG
>JAKSTR010000017.1 GCA_024402495.1 Treponemataceae bacterium | reverse complement strand
CTTCTTCCATAGAACGTTCAAGCATACTCAAATATTCAGCATTGCGTTTAGCTTTTTGGAGCTGGTTATATTCGTTTTCAGAAATCATTACAACGTTTTCATTTTTAGGACGAGAAATTATAAGTGTTTCTCCAGAAAAAACCTTGTCACAAAAAGATTTAAAATTATCACGAAGATCAATGCTTTTTACAGCTGTCATAATATACCTCCACTTTTGATACTATTTTTCGTACGTTTTTACGTATTAAATATAATACAAATTTTTATTTACGGCAAATACTAAAATATAAGAGAATTGGTATTTGCGAGAATACCGTCATGCAGAATTTAATTCAACATCTGATTTATTAACCAAAAACAGATTCCAAATCAAGTTTGGAATGACACTTGTTCTATAAAGGCAGAAAGCCCGTTCAAACTTTTATAAAAATAGTCGCAGTTTTTGCGCAGGCAAAACGATTAGTAAAAGCAAGTCATGCTGAACTTGTCAGCCTGCGGCGGCTGCGCACAGCATCCGCCGCAGATTCTGGAATGACGAATATCTAAAACCCGAAGTTTGGGCTAATAAAAATACAGCCGTGCAGTTTTGCAAATTCAATTGACACTTTTGTTGTACTACTGTACTATTCGCTTAATACAATAACACAACAAAATTGATGAATGAATAATTCCGGGTTTTTATAAAAAGCCAAAAGCCCGCTAAAAATGGCAAAGCCTGCCGGAACAGACTGGCTTTGTGGCACATTTTGATATTTACGGAGAAAGAATGGAATATCAGTTCACAAATGACAAACCGATTTACCTTCAGCTTATGGACGTTTTTAAGGCTGGAATTATTTCGGGAGAGTTACCGGAAGGAAGCCGTTTGGAATCTGTAAGGGATCTGGCAGTTGCCGCTAAAGTAAATCCTAACACCATGCAAAAGGCACTTTCCGAACTGGAACGGCTTGGTCTGATTCGCACGGAACGAACGACCGGCCGCTTTATTACGGACGACAAGGAGAAAATTGCAGAAATGAAAAAGGAAATTGCAGAAGAAGAAATTTCCGTATTTTTGGAAAAAATGAAAAAACTAGGTTTTGACAGGGAAAACGTAATCAAATTGATTGGAGAGGTAAAATAATGGAATCGGTTTTAGAATGCAAAAATCTGACAAAAAGCTATTTGAAAAAAACGGCTTTGGACAGCATAAATCTGGAACTTCCGAAAGGTTCAATTGTGGGGCTGCTTGGACCAAACGGCAGCGGAAAAACAACGCTTTTGAAACTTGCAGCCGGTCTGCTTACGCCAACAAACGGTGAAATTACAATTGAAGGCTTAAAGCCCGGCGTTGAAACAAAAGAAATCGTGGCATACCAGCCGGATAAAGTTTACCTGAACGACTGGATGAACGCAGAAGACTTGATAAAAATGATGGCAGATTTTTACGCCAATTTCAGCAAAGACAAAGCATTTGACATGATTGGGCACCTGAACATTGACGTAAAGCAGAAACTTAAAAGCATGAGCAAGGGAACGAAGGAAAAAGTTCAGCTTATTTTAACCATGAGCCGGGAAGTGCCGCTTTACATGCTGGACGAACCGATTGGCGGAGTTGACCCTGCGGCGCGCGATTACATCCTGAACACAATCATAAACAATTACAGGGAAGATGCCACGGTTTTAATTTCAACACACTTAATCAGCGACATTGAAAACGTACTGAACCACATCGTTTTTCTTAAAAACGGAAAAATCGTGCGTACCGGAGACGTAGACGACGTTCGCGAAGAAACAGGAATGTCAATTGACCAGCTTTTTAGAGAGGAATTCAAATGCTAGCAAAATCAACAATCAGAAATCCATTCCCAATGATTGGAAAAGTTTTTAAATACGAGTTCAAGTCCGGCACGCGCATAATTCTGCCACTTTATGGCGCAATGATAGTTCTGGCACTGATTTGCGGAATTTCGTTTTCCGATGCTTTGTACGAACTTTCAAATACAACATTTAAGGCAACCGTCGGCTCCATTTTTGGCTGCACGTTTTTTGCGGCTTTCCTTATTACCCTTGTGGTTATTGAAAAAAGATTCAAGAAAGGAATGCTGGAAGAAGAAGCTTACCTTAATTTTTCGCTGCCGGTAACAATGACCGAACACATTATTGGCAGACTTCTGACTTTTTCCGTATGGTTTTTAATGTACATTGCAGCTTCTTTTGTTTCCTGCATTATGTTCATGCTTTGCAATATTGAATGGAAAGACTTTGCAAGCGAACTGAGCGACTTTTTACGCAGGTTTTACGAAGAATTCGGCATTAAATTCGCCAGCTTTTTTCCGTTAATCGTTCTTTACGGTTTGTCGCTTGCGCTGCTGGTTGTAATGTACATTATGGCAGTAAACGCAATTTCTCACCTTGCCAAAAAGAACCGTACTCTTGTAGCCTCTGCTGCCGCAATAATCCTGATGATTGCATACATCAATATTTTTAAGGCAACCATAAACTCAACCATTTTTGCACACGGCGGAAATTTTGGAGTTTTTGTCACAGATACGGTAACCGTTCATGCAGACAACGTAAAATTACTGTTCAAGCTGACGTGGAAGATGATTTCATTGAATTTTGCAGCCATAGTGATAAACGTAATCGCAACACAGGCAATTTTAAAATACAGGCTGAATCTGGAATAAACCGGAAGCGTTTTAAGAACTTTCCGGTTCAAAAACGGTTCAAGCCTTTAAGCCCGCAAGCCCGTAAAGAATTTTTTACAGGCTTGCGGGCTTTTTTTTATGCAAACCCAGCTGAAAAATTTTTACAAATTTTTTAATTTTTTTTTTCAAAAAAGTGCATAAAAATTTTTTTTTGCGCAATTAAAGATATGAACGCCTTGCGTGAAAAATATTTTTAGGAGCACAAATATGAAGCATCTAAACAGTGTCATTCTTGAAGGTAACTGCGTGCGCGACCCGCAGGTTACTATTACCAGCCACGGCAAAACCCTTTGCACTTTTTCAATTGCAAACAGCCGCTATTACAAATCAAACGAAAACTTTGTAGAGGACGTTTCGTTTATTGACGTGCAGACATGGGACAAATGGGCAGAAATTGTTTCTGAAAAATGCAAGAAAGGAAGAGGCGTGCGTATTGTGGGGCGATTAAAGCAGCTCCGCTGGCACGACAGCAGCAACAAAACCAGAAGCAAGATTATAGTTCTTGCCGAGCACATTGATTTTAAGCCCGAAACGCACAAACCCGAACAGGGCGCGCAAAATGCCAGCTTTTACACGCCGAAAAGCGAAATGCCGCCAATGCAAAGCGAAACAAACTACGACGCAGATTTTGACGACGATTTGCCGGAAGAAGAACTTGTGTTTTAGCGCCTGAAATCATTTAAAAAACGAAAACGGCACAGAATGCGCCTGCTTATTGCAAATGCACATTCTGTGCCGTTTTCTGTTTCTGCCAGCTGTCTGCGCGCCCGGCTTTGTACCGTTTGCAGAACAATTACCGGCATCGCTATATCTCATAAGAATTCAGCTTATTTTTTTCTGCCCTTGCCTTTATAGCCGTTTGCGCCGCTGCCGCGTTTCTGCTCGTTCTGGGCATTTTCTGCATTCTGCGCGCGCTGCCTGCGGTTGTGTTCGGTCATGGCGCGCTGGGCTTCAATTTTTTCCGGGCTGTAAAAACCGTCCTTCCAGTTAAAGCGGCTTATTTCGTCCAAAACCTTGCCGCTGTGGTACGAAGCCATAATCTGCTTGAACTCGTTCTTTTTAACCGTAGTTTTAGACAAATCTACCAGAAAGTGGCTGAAGCCCATATCTTTAAGCGTATCAACCTTGTCCAGAATCGAAAAAGGATTTTCCGGCAATACAAAAGAACCGTCCGGAGTAGAAAGCGCCTTGAATACGCTGCCTTCACGGTCGGCAAAATAAATAAAGTCGTAGCTTTCCGGCAGCTTGAAGCGCATTCTGAACAAAGCCGGATATGCAAAAAGGCTTATCATTACCTTTTTGCGCACAGCCGGTTCAAAAGTCGCTTCAATATTGCGCTTGGAATTTTCCAGCGGCGTAATCAGGGCTTCAATACCCTGATTTTCAAGCCACGAAACAGCCCAGCGGTTAAAAGTATACAGATACGGGCCTGCAACCATATTTGCTTTGTGCGCCCTAAGCATTGCAATATGCGCCGGGTTGTTTACAACCCAGTTTGTATAACCGTCTTCAACCAGAGTTTTTATAGTTTCTTCCAAACTGTCTTCCAGCTTTTGCGGCATAAACGGATCCAGCGAAATGAAAACCTGGCGCTTACTGAAAGGCAGTTTTTCTTTTTCGTCTGCCAGGGCAATTTTGGTTTCGGTGTTCAATTCCAGAATTACGCGCACCGGTTTTTCAGTCTGAATGACGAAAACGTCTTTTACGGTAGAAACCTGCACGTAAAGCCCGTCAGGGAAATATGAAATGCCGTTCTTGTCAACCGGCGTCAAGTCCAGAATAGGCAGCTGCTGACCGCCCGGCTGACTGCGGTAACGGCTTAAATCGTTTGGCAGAACGTGCTTGTAGCGTTTTGACATTGATTTTGTCTGCAAAAGATATACCGCATCGCCAACGCCGGCGCCGGTTGGAATATCCAGCCATGTATTGTTACCGTCTTCGTAAACAGATTTGATTTTGTGGCTTATTCTTCCGCTGTCGTCTTTTTTGTGGATGCGGATTGAATCGCCTACATCCGGGTCGTAAGTGCCGCCTTTTACCAGCGCATAATGACCGCCGGCAGATGTGTTTGCAACTTTTGCACTTTTTGCGTCAGCAATTTCTTCATCTGCCTTCAGGTTTTTAACGTTGGCAATCTGCCCCAGATAAATACCCGTACCGGAAGCCTGCCCCGGATTCAAAATTGTTTCTGCCATGCTGTCTTCGCTGCAGGGCGAATACCAGTAGGAAGTTTTTGCACGGGCAAAGTCGGTAGAAAGCATTCGCTTTGCCGTTGCTATGGAACCTTTTTTATCTTCCTGCCAGTTGTCAAGCAGATAGCGGTAAGCGGCTACAACGCTGCCAACGTATTCGGCGCTTTTCATGCGCCCTTCAATCTTGAAAGAATCAACACCCGCCTGCACCAAATCCGGTATTTTGTCTACCAGCTGCAAGTCGTAAGGTGAAAAATAATAGCCCTGCTCTACGCCTTCCGGTTTGTCGGCATCGTACAAACGGCGGCAAGCCTGAGTACACATTCCGCGGTTTGCAGATTTTCCGCCCAGATAGCTGGAAAAAAGGCACAAGCCACTTTGGCTTACGCACAGCGCACCGTGAACGAAAGTTTCAATTTCAACGTTCGTGCGTTCCTTAATCTGCTTAATTTCTTCCAGCCCAAGTTCGCGCGCCACAACCACGCGTTTTATTCCGCTGCGGCTCATGGTATTGGCGGCTTTTGCGCTGGCAATGTTCATCTGGGTAGAAGCGTGCAGGCGCAGATTAGGAAAAAACTGCTGTACCATGCGTACAACGCCAAAATCCTGAACAATCAAGCCGTCCGGGCCGATTTTGTTCAGATATGCAAGAAAACGGTACATGCGTTCGCATTCGTATTCTTCAAGAACAGTGTTGACGGTAACAAAGATTTTTTTTCCCTGTCTGTGTACCGCCTGAACTGCCGCTTCAAATTGGTTCCATGCAAAATTGGTTGTGCGTAAACGGGCGTTGAAGGTTTTTAAGCCCATGTAAACTGCGTCTGCACCTTCGCCAATGGCGGCATCAAGTGCTTCAATGTTTCCGGCTGGTGCCAGTAATTCTGCCATATTATTTTTCCTTAAAAGAAAGCCGGTCTTTCCGGCATATTGAAACTAAATCATTTTATAAAATGAACTTACGTGCGAGAAACTTTCTTATTTTATGGAAAATATCAAAAAGTTACAACAGGCTTTTTATTTGCAGGCAAACTTTAGGATATTGCACGCATTATAGCGCGCCTGTACATATTGCAGTTGTGCGGTATTGCGGCGTATACGGTGCAAAAAACCGTAACCAGAGTTTTTGACTCTCAGGCATAAAAAGGTGGGGAAGATTAAGTGATTCCAAAAACTTAATCTTCCCCGATAAAAAGGAGTCATACTTTTTTAAATGAAAGGATATTAGAAAAACCAAAAAAACGTAAAACTTACGCCGTTTTTATTCAAATCAACAGCTTTTTTAAAAGCCTACATATTAAAGTTTATAGTTTTGCCGGATGTCTTGCCCATTTTTCTATTTTTCAACATAGGCAGTTGTGGAATTGGGAAGCCCCGGCGTAGCGCCCTTGCTTGCGGTAACAATCCAGCCGCTTTTTCCGCAGGGTTTTGCCGCGGAAAGATTACCCTGGCGCGAAATTGTGCGCGTTGCCGTTACTTTGTCCGCAATAAGCGCATTTTCTATGCCGCTGCCATCTGGCCACGCGCCGCAGTCAAAGGCGCGCTTTGCAGCCTGTGCCTGACTGTCTTTTTGCCATACGGCGTGTTTGCTTTCGGCAATACAAAGGGCGTCCATAATTTTTCCGCCGGCTCGTTCTTCCAGCAAAATAACATCGGTTTTGCCCAAACGCGCCGAAGCATTTTCCATCCATATATCGCGTGCCGTGCTGGAATACGCGCCGCCGGAAAGCGCCAGATTGGAACCGGTTTCGTTTACGCAGGTTTCTTCTACCTTGCGCAGGTGCACCACGATATATTCTCCGGCATTCACGTCAATGGAAGGAAGTTCCACGCGCTTGGCATCGCCGTCGTAGGCGCTGTAAATGCAGACACCGGCTAAATTTCCGCTGGTCTGCGCATAAAGTTCTACAAATTCGGCTTTGGGCTTGCTGTATTCGGTTTGAATTTCACTTAAAATCAGCTTCGGCACGTTTTCGTTGTAGCCCGTAAAGTAAGAAGCAAAGCTTAAAGTATTGCCGCTTTTGTCGCTTACTTCGCCGCGCAGACCGTAAGGCACGCCGGGCTGGGTGTTCTGGTCTAAACTTACCAGCAAAGTGTTTTCTTCGCGGCTGCTTACGGTTGAAGACATTGGTTCTTCAAACTGGTTAAAAAGATTCTGGTCTACCAGCGCCTGAGTTAAAGTACCCACTTCCACATTCCGGGCATTTACCGGCTTTGAAAAACTTAAAATTACGTGGCGGCTGTCTGCAAGTTCCACCGCGTTCAGTTTTGGCGCGGAAAAATCGCCCTGCAAAATTTCTACGCCGCCGGGTGTTGACCCGGACGATACGTTGCAGCTTAAAAATGCCGGAATAAGCAAAAGCAAAGCCGCCGCCAGTAAAAAGTTAATTTTTTTAGTTAGAAAAATTTTTGATTTTTTCATTTTTTGCCTCCACCCCTCTATATACGCGCAAAAAAAATTTTTGCGCACTTTTTGGCAAAAAAAATTCAATTTTTTTTAATTTTTTTTCATGCAGAACCGGTTCTGCCATTTAAAATCGAATTCACCATGCAAAACAGGCTGACATTCGGCGGGCAAGGCACGGTAAGCGCATAAAATTTGGCAGCCAGTGCCTTAATCAGGTTCTGTGTGCCGGTATGGTGGCTTTATGCTTGCCCTGCTTTGTGCTAAACTTTGCCCTATGACCGAATTTGTTCACCTTCACGTACACTCGCACTATTCCATGCTGGATGGTATGTCTAAAGTACCAGACCTTGTTGACAAGTGCATGAATAACGGAATGCGCGCCATGGCTCTTACCGATCACGGATGCATGTTTGGAATAAAAGATTTCTGTGACTATGTAGGCAAGGTAAACGGCGCCCCAAAGAAAAAAATTAAAGACTGCAAAGAAGATATTGAAAAAACTACGGACGAAGCAAAGCTTGCCGAACTGAATGAAAAGCTAAAAAAACTTGAAGCCGATGCAGCAGCGTTCGTTCCGTTTAAGCCGATTATTGGAACCGAAGCCTACTGCGCCCGCCGTACGCTTCACGACAAGGATAAAACTTACAAAGAAACAGACCCTGAAACCGGAAGGGACTACATTCCAGACCGCAACGGCTGGCACCTTATTCTGCTGGCAAAAAACAAGACAGGCTACCTGAACCTCTGCAAGCTGGCTTCGCAGGCTTACGTGGACGGTTTTTACGGCAAGCCGCGCATAGACAAAAACATTCTTGAAAAATACCACGAAGGACTTATCGTCTGTTCGGCGTGTCTTGGCGGCGAAATACCCCAGAAAATTATTGCCGGTGACATAAAAGGCGCAGAAGAAGCCGTAATGTGGTTTAAGAATATTTTTGGCGACGATTACTACATTGAACTTCAGCGGCACAAAACAGACAAGCCAAATGCTTCCTACGATACTTTTAAACGGCAGGAACACGTAAACCCGATTCTTGTAGATTTGGCAAGAAAATGCGGCGTTAAAATCATCTGTACAAACGACGTTCACTTTGTAGAAGAAAACCACGGAGAAGCCCACGAGCGTCTGGTGTGCCTTTCTACCGGGCAGGATTATGACGACCCTAACCGCAGCATGATGTACACCAAGCAGGAATGGCTGAAAACACCGGACGAAATGGCGGCAATTTTCCCGGATTATCCTGAAGCGCTTGCCAATACAATTGAAATTGCCAATAAAGTAGAAATGTTTTCCATCGATTCCGGTCCTATCATGCCTAAATACGATATTCCGGAAGAATTCGGTACGGAAGAACAATACCGCAGGCGTTTTACCGATGAAGACCTTTTCAACGAATTTACCCGGGACGAAAAAGGTCAGGTGGTTCTTTCACAGAAAGACGCAGAGAAAAAAATAAAGAATCTTGGCGGATACGAAAAACTTTACCGCATCAAGCTTGAAGCCGACTACCTCAGCAAGCTTGCGTGGGAAGGTGCGGCTATGCGTTACGGCGCAAAGCTGAACTGGGACGGGGAAAACAACCGCTATGAAGTAGAACTGGAACAGAGGGCAAAAGACCAGATAGTATTTGAACTCCACATCATGAAAACCATGGGTTTCCCCGGTTACTTCCTCATCGTTCAGGACTATATCCGCGCCGCCCGCGAAGAGCTGGGTATGTTCGTAGGTCCTGGCCGCGGTTCTGCTGCCGGTTCCGTAGTTGCCTACTGCCTTAAAATTACAGATATTGACCCGCTTACATACGACCTTCTGTTTGAACGCTTTTTGAACCCTGACCGTATTTCTTTGCCTGATATTGACGTAGACTTTGAAGATACCGGCAAGATTATTGAATGGGTTACGAAAAAATACGGCGCAGAAAAGGTAGCGCGCATCATCACTTACGGCACGATGGCTACAAAATCGGCGCTTGCCGACGTAGCACGCGTTCAAAAAGTACCGCTGGAAGAAGTAAACCGGCTGAAAAAACTTGTGCCGGATAAATTTGACGATTACATAGACCCGGAAACCGGAAAAACCTTTGCTTCTTCGGGTAAAAAGCCGCCTAAAGTAAAGCTTAAAAACTGCTTTAAATACGTTCCGGAACTGAAAAACGCCCGTTTTTCCGAAAACAGAAATATTTCCACCATGTGCGAATACGCCGAACAGCTGGAAGACACCAACCGTCAGGTTGGCATTCACGCCTGCGGTGTAATTATTGGCGCAGACGACCTTACCAATTTTGCGCCCATGTGTACCGTAAAAGATAAGGAAACCGACCGCGACGTGCTTGTTACCCAGTACGACGGTCACGTTATTGAAAGCGTCGGGCTTATCAAAATGGACTTTTTGGGGCTTATTACCCTTACGCTTATAAAAACCACCATACAGTACGTTAAAAAAACCAGAGGCATTGACGTAGACATTGACCACATACCTTTGGACGACGAGCTTACTTACAAACTGTTCGGCGAAGGGCGCACAATCGGGGTGTTCCAGTTTGAAAGTCCGGGTATGCAGAAATACCTTAAAGAACTTAAACCTACCGTAATTACAGACCTTATCGCCATGAACGCCCTGTATCGTCCGGGGCCTATTGCGTACATTCCTACCTTCATTAACCGCAAGCACGGCCGTGAAGAAATTAAGTACGACCTGCCGATTATGGAAAAATACCTTGGCGACACCTACGGCGTTACGGTTTATCAGGAACAGGTAATGCTCCTTTCGCGTCTGCTTGCAGGCTTTACGCGCGGTCAGTCAGACTCTCTGCGTAAGGCAATGGGTAAAAAAATATTTGCAATGCTGGAACAGCTGAAACCTAAATTCATAGAAGGCGCGCTGAAAAATCCGCATATCCGCGACGGCTTAAAAGAAGAAATGTCAGACGAAAAGCTGAAAGAAACCCTTCAGAAAATCTGGAAAGACTGGGAATCTTTTGCTTCCTACGCATTCAACAAAAGCCACGCCGCCTGCTACGCCTGGGTTGCATACCAGACCGGCTATCTTAAGGCACACTTCCCTGCCGAATATCTTGCTGCCAACCTTACGATAAGCAAAGACAGCATCAGCGAAGTTCAGAAATTCATGGAAGAATGCAAGGTTATGAAAATTCAGGTGCTTGGCCCGGACGTAAACGAAAGCGAACTGAACTTTACCGTAACGCCGGACAACGAAATCCGGTTTGGTCTTGGCGGAATTAAGGGTGTCGGCGAAGGTGCGGTTGACGCAATCGTATCCGAGCGCGAGAAAAACGGTCCGTATACCGACTTTATGAACTTTTTAGACCGCTGCGATTTGCACGCCATAAACAGAAAGGCTATTGAAGTTATGATAAAAACCGGCTGCTTTGACAATTTTGGCAGCGAAAACACCATTTCGCGCAGTACGCTTATTGCTAATATGGAACGTGCCGTTGAATACGCTGAAAACAAAAAGCAGCAGAAACTTTATGGTCAGGTAAGCCTTTTTGAAGAAGCCGGCGAAAAAGAATTTGACGACTTCAAGTTTGACCTTTTGCCCGAATGGACGCTTCAGGAAAAACTTGCTTCCGAAAAAGAACTTATCGGCTTCTATCTTTCGGGACACCCTTTGGACGAATACCGGGACATTATTGAAAAGGCAGAAACCTTTAACGTAGCAACCCCGGACCGTGCCCAGAAAGACAAAAGCTATACAATCGTAGGAATGCTTAAAGGACTGAGGCCTTTTGTTACCAAAAAAGAAAAAACAATGGCTTTCGGTCAGTTTGAAGACATAAACGGCGAAATCGATTTAACGTTCTTTCCTAAAACATGGGAAAAAGTTGCCGGCAGGGTTCAGATTGACAGGGTTTACGGTTTTACCGGCAAAGTAGATACCAGCCGCGATACACCAAGCTTTTTAATTGACGATGTTATTGCACCGGAAGAACTTAAGGAAAAATCCATAAGCGAAGTTCACATTCAACTGCAGAACGGCGTACACAGCGAACGGGATTTGCAGGAATTAAAGGACTTTTTATTTGCCCAGCAGGGCAATTGCTGCGTATATTTTCATATAGAAGCATGGGGAAAACCATATATCGTTATGGCAAACCAGCAGATGACAGTTCCTTCTACCAGCGACTTTCTGGCAGGCATTAAAGAACAGCCTTACGTTGAAAATGTATGGAGAGAATGAAAAAACTTGGCGCTATTTCTGCTTTTCTGCAAATGCAAAAACAAAAGCATAAAACGCGCCAGCAGGTTTTGTACTGTCAGAACCAATCAACAACCTCGCCGCAAGCAGCGAGGTATGTTGTTCTTAATAAGTAGTTGCAGTCGGGTTTAATACCCCTTTTTACGTATTAAACCCTCCGCACGAATAAAAACAAAACTAATAGAACCAACAGGAGAATTTATGCTTTCAGCCCTTTTAAGAACACTTTCCAGCCTTGTAACAGCCTACGCACTTCTGGTATTTGTGCGCGTAATGATAACCTGGTTTCCGTCGGCGCAGTATTCCAAAGCCGGTCAGTTTCTTTCAAATCTTTGCGATCCGTTCCTTAACCTTTTCCGCAGAATAAGATTCCTGCGTTTCGGCAATCTGGATTTTTCACCGGCGCTGGCAATCGGCGTTCTGGCACTGGCTTCTTCATTTTTGCAGCGCCTTGCCAACGGACAGCGCATTTCTATCGGCATGATTTTAAGCGCACTGGTTTCAATCTGCTGGTCTCTGGCACATTCACTTTTGCAGATTTTTGTTTTAATTCTGGTAATACGCCTGATTGTAACCTTTATTGACAGCCTGAACAGTTCGCCGTTTTTTTCGAGCCTGGACAATTTTTTAAGCCCGATGCTTTACGGAATAACGAAAAAATTCGCGCCGAACCGCTTTATAAAATACCAGACCACGCTGATTATTGGCATTGCAGCCTGCGTAGTGATAATTTTTGCAGGAAACATTCTGTTCGGCATAATTTGCGGCGGCTTAAGCGCCCTGCCAATATAATTTTTCCGCAAAAATACCGGAACGTTAAAAAAGCTGAACCTGTTTGCGACGCAGAATGCAATATAAAGCGCGGCAAGGCTTCAGCTTTTTTTATTTGTTGCAATCAGCGCAAAAAACCGATAAAAAAATATGAAATTAAACGAAATTGCAATTCCTGTAACCCAGCTGCAGGGCATTGGCGAAGCAAGCGCCAAACTTTTTGCGCATCTGGGTATTTTCACCGTTGCAGACCTTTTATCATATTGGCCGCGCTCCTACGACGACCGCACCCAGTTTGTACCGCTAAGCGAATTTGCAAAAAATAAAATAAACACAATCGCAACCGTAACCGCCCACGAATGGTTTGGCTACGGCAAAATGCGCACCCTTAAAATAATCGTACAAGACCAAAGCGCGCAGGCAGAACTTGTGTGCTTTAACCGCCCTTTTATGGAAAAATCTTTGCCGGTTGGCTGCAAAATACGGCTAAACGGCGCATTCAGCGTAAAATACGGCAAATTGCAGTCCACCAGTTTTGAAGCCGAAGCGCTAAAAACCGTTGACGAAGGCGAATTTTTCAAAAACCAGTCGGTACTTGCCGTTTATTCACTTACCGCAGGCTTAACGCAAAACGCCGTGCGCAAAGCCGTAAAGCAGGCGCTAAAACAGTACGGCAAAGGCATACAGAACGAAATTCCAGAAGAAGTCATTCAGCGCCAGAAACTGCTTAACAAAAACCAGTGCCTGCACGCCATTCACCTGCCGTCAACAATTGAACAGGCAGAATATGCGCGAAACAGTCTGATTTTTGAAGAACTATATCTTTTTCAAACCCAGATTGCATTGCGTTCGCTAAAGCACCGTGGAAAACTGCCGGATGAAAGCGCGTTTGACACAACCAGCGGCATTTTGCAAAGTGCCAAAACTGAAACTTTACAAAACCCCGGCGCGGCAGAAGCGCTGAACAGACAAAGCATTCAATTTACGGACGAACAGTTTTTTGCAGAACTTTCGCCGCGCCAGAAAATTCTGTTCAGGAGGCTGCCTTTTGAACTTACCGCCGACCAGAAAAAAAGCATTGTAGACATAAACTACGACATCGACTGTTCTTATTTGCCCAACAAAACTTATTCTATGGCGAGGCTTTTACAGGGCGACGTAGGCAGCGGTAAAACGCTGGTTGCTTTTTTTGCAAGCCTCCGTGTCTGCGACTATGGCGGTCAGGCTGCAATTCTGGCACCCACCGAATTACTGGCGCGTCAGCACGCGGAAAACGCGGCAAAAATGCTTGAACCGGCAAATGTTTCACTTGCATTTTTAACCGGAAACATAAAAGCCAGCGGACGCAGCCAGCTTCTGGAACAGCTGAAAAACGGAAATATTGATATTGTCATCGGCACGCACGCGCTTTTTTCGCATAACGTGCAGTACCACGATTTGCGCCTTGCAATTATTGACGAACAGCACCGGTTTGGTGTTTTGCAGCGCAATGCGATTCTGGAAAAGGGGCGGAAATACGTTGCGAACAGCGGCGATGCCCAGATAAAATGCGATTTTGCAGATCTGGCGAAAGTTGAAGAAAAATCCAAAGACAAGTTTTTTGAAAATGAAATTCCCCAAAGCATAGTGCCGAACCTTTTAATGATGTCGGCAACGCCGATTCCGCAAAGTCTTGCACTTTCGGTATTTGGCGATTTGGACGTTTCGATTATAAAAAGCATGCCTCAGGGCAGGCTGCCCATAAAAACGCACCTTACGCGGCAGGGCAGCGAAATAAACGTTCACAATTTTGTACGTGCCGAACTTGCAAACGGGCGGCAGTGCTATTTTGTCTATCCGCTAATTGAACAGGGCGAAACTGACGAAGAGCTTGGTTTCGGCAACGGTTTAAAATCTGCCGAAGAAATGTCCGTATTTTTGCAGGAAAAAATTTTCCCGGAATATAAGGTTGCGCTCATTCATTCAAAAATTGAAGAAACCCGGCAGCGCGAAATTATGGACGATTTTAAGAACGGCAAAATAAATATTCTGGTTGCCACAAGCGTTGTAGAAGTTGGCGTTGACGTGCCCAATGCAACCTGCATGGTTATTGAACACGCGGAACGTTTCGGACTTGCCGCCCTGCACCAGCTGCGCGGACGAGTCGGGCGCAGTAATTTGCAGTCGCACTGTTTTTTAATTTATTCCAAAAATTTAAGCGAAAGCGGCAAAGAAAGATTAAAAGCCCTGTACGAAAGCAACGACGGTTTTTATATTGCCGAACAGGACTTAAAATTGCGCGGACCGGGCGAAGTTTTGGGCATTCAGCAGTCGGGGTATTTAAGCCTTTCAATTGCAGACCCGATACGCGACGCAAAAATCATGCAAATTGCCCGCGCCGAAGCTTTCAACCAGCTGCGCCAGCAAAACCAGATAATTTAGGCAACGTAGGCTTCAAGATTCTGGCTGTATGCCGGGCTTTTAATCATTTGAATTGCCTTGTGTTCAATCTGGCGAACACGTTCTTTGCTGAGGTTCATTTTTAAACCGATTTCTTTAAGGGCAAGAGGCTTTTTGCCGTTCAGACCGTAGCGGTAGCGCAGAATATCGGCTTCGCGGGTGCTGAGGCTGCCCAATACTTTTTCAACATCGTCAATCAGGCAAGAACCAACGGCGGCTTCTTCCGGTGTTTCGTTCTGGGTATCTTCAACAAGGTCGCCAAAACTTGCAGCATCGCTGCCGTCTGCAATTGCCGCGTCAAGCGATACCGCGCCCTGCGAAATAAAAATCAGTTCGCGTACAATATTTTCTTCAAGCCCAAGTTCCTGCGCAAAATCGCGGATACTGTCCTCGGTTGTGCAGTTTGCTTCGCTTTCCCGGGCAAGCTGGCTGATATTGCGCAAATCGTTCTGGCGGTTGCTTGGCAAATAAATGTCGTACATGTTGTCAGAAATATATTTAAGAACTGCTTTACGAATCCACCAAACGGCGTAAGAAATGAATTTAAAGCCTTTTTCCGGCTGAAAGCGTTCAACGGCTTCCATCAAGCCCATGTTGCCTTCTTCAATCAAATCAAGCAGGTCAAAATTGTAATATTTGTATTTGTTTGCAACGCTGATTACAAAGCGTAAGTTTGCAGTTATAAGGCGTTCTTTTGCAGCCTTGTCGCCGTTTGCCGCTTTAATGGCAATTTCTGTTTCTTCTTCGCGGCTTAAAAGTGGCATTTTTCCAACTTGTTTCAAATAAATCGAAAGGGTTTCGTCCTGAGTTTTTGCTAATTTTACATCGCCTGTCATAACGGCCTCCAAAATTGTATTTGACACTTATTATTTAGCAAAAAGCGTGCCAACTTTTTAAAAATTACAAAAAAATATTTTATACAGAAAAAGTAGAAATGCCGGAATATTTTAAGTATATTTAATGTATAAAGATAATTATTTTCTTTTGTTATAATAAATTAAAAAAAATTATATTTTTATTCTGCGTTTTTGTTCTTCAAATTGAATTTATTTGAATTATTTGGGTAAAAAGCTGGTTTTTGAATTGTGTAAAAATGACACAGCCGAATAACGAAACCGGCAAACTGTGTTTTTTTGACACAATTTGTAATGCAGATTTTGGCATTTTTTTCAAAATTTCGCATTTTTTGTTGACGATTGGGCGTCTAAATTCGTATATTATTTGTAGAGCGTTAAAAAGTGCCTTGTGTTTTGCACTTTCTTTTACAAAACTCAATAAATTGAACAATTTCCGGAGGAAATCTATGAAAGTTAAACCTTTAGCAGACCGCATTTTGGTAAAAATGGAAAAAACAGAATCAAAAACAGCTAGCGGAATTATTATTCCTGATACAGCACAGGAAAAAACACAGACAGCAGTTGTAATTGCTGTTGGCGATGACAGTGAAAAAATTAAAGTAAAAGCTGGCGAACGCGTAATGTACGACAAATATGCCGGTACACAGGTTAAAATTGACGGCGAAGACCACTTGATTTTGAAAGCAGCTGATGTAATTGCTGTAATAGAATAGTATTTAAAATTTTATTGTATCAATTTGACACAACAAAGCCCCGGTAAGCAATTACCGGGGCTTTGTTTATATTCAGGTTATCAGTAACCTTCCAATCTTTTGTATAAAAGCCGTGCTTTTGCGTGGTCTGGGTTTAGCGACAACGCATATGAAAGACAAAGCATTGCATTTTTATAATCTTTTTGGGCCGTGTAAATATTGCCCATGCGGTACTGCAATTCTGCCTTAATTTTGGGGTCTTGAGAAAGACGCAAAGCCTTGTTATAAGTGTCCATTGCAGTGCTGTAATTGTTCAAAACCTGCTGTATTGAACCGTAATTCATTAAAACCGGCACACTTTGAACATGACGGTCAAGCAGCATTTTGTAAAAACTCAGCGCCTGATCATAGTTCGGCAAATCTTCGCTTGGCACATTGATTGTGCTTAAAAAAGCCGCAAACTCACATTCGGTTTCAGACATTAACGCTGCGTTTTCTTTGTAATTATCAGAACCGTATTTTACTCTTAAGTTTTTGTCAAACAAGGCTTTAGCATCGTCATAGCGATGCAGCACGCACAAAAGCCAAACCGCATAATCATTCAGCTCGTCATTATCAGGATGCTGTTCCAGCAAAAGCCAAACATCTATCAAACGTTCGTCATTACTTTTCTGGGAATTCTGCCATTCCAGTTTGGAACGTTCAATTAACAGCGCGCTGTTTTCATCATCGTCAATCGCAACATTCATTCTTGCAACGGCATCTTCTACCGGCACAACCGGAAAATCGTCTAATTCTTCCATGCGCAAAGATTTAAAACCGGCATTGCGTACGGCACGCGTAATAGAATCTTCCTGCGGCGTGTGCATGGTTGCAAAAGCGTATCTGCCGTAACTTGCAAGACCCGGCACGTAAGAAGGAAAATATTTTACAAGCGTAACCAGATTTCTCCCGCGCTCGCCAAAGTTACCGGCGTTTTCGGCAAAATATGCAAGGTTATAATACGGCACAGGCGAAAACCTGCTGTCAAACTCCAAAGATTTTTGCCACATTGAATATGCCGTTTCCTGCTCGTTCAGGTACAAAGCCGCATCAGCGCGCAGCAGCATAATTTCTGCCGAATCCGGCATCGCAGACAAATCGATGTAAGTTTGTGTGTAATTGCCTGCATCATAAGCAATTGTTGCCCAAAAATACTTGTTCTCGTTGAACATGGGCACAACCGGGTGCAAAGCCATCGCCGCATCAATAAAACCGTTATAGGCTTCAATAATTGCCGCATTGCGCAAATACGCGTCGTTGCCGGTAGCGTAGGCTGCATCCGTAAAGCTCGGCACAAACTCGCGCTTCAGATAATCGTTGTCAATTTTTGCCTGACGCAGCTTTATTTCGGTTAAAATTGAACCATAGCGAGTGCCTTCAAGATTTTTTGCAATTTTTAACGCCTGTTCCAGTTGATTATGGTTCAGCAAAAAATGTGCGTAAATTGCTCCAACTTCCGGCCGGTCACTGTATTTTGCATAGGCTTTTTTTATTATTTTTCCTGCGTCCGAATTATTGTTCATCCGCACATAGCGCTTATAAAGCGACAAATATTCGCTTATAGAACTTGCGTTGCGCGAAACACTTTTCAAAATAGAATCGGCTTCTTTAATTTGACCGGCTTTTATATAAGCGTCGGCTTCATCCATTGCAAGAGAAAAAGAAATTGCTGAAGATTTTTGATTACAGCTGCAAAACAATGCTGCGCCACAAACAGCCAAAAACAAAAAAAGACCCACCTTTACCCGGAGAGTCTTTTTATTGTTACTGTGGCAAAACACACTTTTCATAGTACCCCTAAGCGGCACGGCAAGATTTGCGTATACTGTCCAGTATTGCATTTATAAATTTAAAGGAATCATCTGAGCCGTACTCTTTCGATATATCAATGGCTTCGTCAATGACAATCGATGCTGGCATATCAGACTGGAACATAATGGCATAAGTGCTCATTCGCAAAATAGCCAAATCAACACGATTAATACGGTCAAAATCCCAGTTTGTTAAATGCTCCTTAATAGTATCGTCTATTTTTTCAATATTCTCAATGGTTCCGCTAATCAGCATACGGGCGAACAATAAATTTTCACCGCCCATACGCTCAAGCTTTTCTTCGTCAACCCAGTTGAATTCAAGCAACTCTTCAAGAGAAGCAGAATTAACATCCCAAGAATAAATTGCCTGAAAAGCAAGTATACGATTCTTACGTCTTGCCACTGTGTCCTACCAAGTTAAAAGCTTATCAAGCTTTGCATCTTTTGCTTCCATTTTGTAGTTAGCATCAGTGCGCAAAGATTTTGTAAGGTCATCAAGACCAGTCTGGAACAATTCAGCCTGTTTCTGCTGAATAAGGCTGTCTTTAATATACTGGTAAACAGTTACGCTTGTTCCCGGCTGAACCAAATCACTCAAACCAAGCATTTTTGCATCATGTTTTTCAAGAACTGCGTAGAACTGATAGTCAACTTCTGTTTCCTGAACTTCAGAAATAAAACCAACTTTCTGGCTGAACATCTGGAGCAATGAGTTGTAATCCATTCCAAGCTGAGCAGCTGCTGTAGCATTTTTGCTTACATACATTTCACCAGACTGAAAAGCTTTTGTTGATTCCATCTGACTGCGGATTGCATCAGTTGTAAGCTTTTTAGCTTTGTAATCATCGTGCAAAGTTGTACAGCGTTTTTTTGCAGCAGAAGCATCGCCTGCTTTAGGAACGATAACGAGGAACATTTTCATCATATCGCTCTGAACGAATGAAGATTTGTTCATTTCGTAAGAATTTCTAATATCTGTATCAGCAACAGTAACAGCTTCCATTTCTTTCTGTTTAAGCTGCATTACATACTGCTGTGCAATAAGCTGGCTCTTAAGGTAGTTTTTATATTCTGCAACAGTCATTCCAACCTGTTCTTTCATGAACTGGTCAAAAGTCTTGCCTGTTTCAGTCTGTACGATTTCAGCAAATTCTTTTTCTGTAACCTGCTTTCCTACCATAGAAGAAAGACTGTTCAGAAAGTAATCGTTCAACTGCGAATCTGTGATGCTGACACCAGATTTCATGGCTTTCTGAACGACAAGTTTTTCGTCAATCATTGCATCAAGAACTTCTTTTTTCTGTTCAAGCGTAAAATTGGCAACACCAGACTGACGCTGGTATACTTCAACACGAGATTTCAACTGACCCAATGTAATTGTTTCAGACTTATTGATTTTAATGGTTGCCAGTGGCTGCAAATTGTTCTGTGCAAAAAGGGCACACATACCAGTAAGCAACATTGCAGTAACAATAATACTCTTTTTCATTAAAAAACCTCTTTTAATAAAAGTCAAAAAATTGACTATTCTTAAGGGGAAACCCGCTTTTAGCTAAACAACGCCAGCTAAAGCAGGTTACATAAAAATTGCAAAAAATATGCAATTTTTTATTCAAGCACAGCCTTTATACGACGTACACCTGCAGATGAAGACTGTTCTTTTACAATTTTGAACGTTCCGAGGGTCGATGTATTTTCTACATGCGGACCACCGCAAACTTCTTTAGAAAAATCGCCGATTGTGTAAACTTTTACGTTTGCTTCGTATTTTTCACCAAAAAGCGCAGTTGCACCGCTTGCCTTTGCATCTTCCAAAGACATAATCTCCATTGTTACCGGAAGGTTACGCTTAATCTGTTCATTTACAATATCCTGTACTTTCTGTACTTCTTCTTTGGTCATTGGCTGCGGGTGCGAAAAGTCAAAACGCAT
Source organism: Treponemataceae bacterium (assembly GCA_024402495.1). Classification (GTDB taxonomy): domain Bacteria; phylum Spirochaetota; class Spirochaetia; order Treponematales; family Treponemataceae; genus UBA1240. The sequence continues at coordinate 23,178 of JAKSTR010000017.1, read as the reverse complement.
ACGTTCTTCCGTAATGTTGGAACCTTTCTGTGCAACGTGATCGCCCAAAACCTGACGCAGTGCTGCCTGCAAAAGGTGAGTTGCAGTATGATACTTTGTAGTAACTTCAGAACGTTCTGCAAGACCGCCTTTAAAGGCACCCGCACTCTGTGTACGAGAAAGTTCCTGATGCTTCTTTTCAGCTTCTTTAAAGCCTTCTACATCAACGGTAAAGCCGTTTTCTGCACCAAGTTCCTGTGTAAGTTCAAGAGGGAAACCGAAAGTATCATACAGACGGAAAGCAACCTTGCCGCTGATTTCTTTTTTAGGATTTTTCATCAGGTTCGGCAAAAGTTTCTGGAATTCGGCTTCGCCTTTTTTAAGTGCGTCGCGGAATTTATTTTCTTCTGCTGCAAGTTCTTTCTTAACTTTTTCTGCGTTTTCTTCAAGTTCCGGATATGCGCACTTGAAGTTTTCAATTACGGCTTCTGCAATCTGCGGCAGGAATGACTGGTCAATGCCAAGCTTCATTCCGTGGCGTACGGCGCGGCGGATAAGGCGGCGGAGAACATAACCGGCACCAACGTTAGAAGGCGTTACGCCTTTCTGGTCGCCGATAATGAAAACAGCAGAACGAGAGTGGTCTGCGATAATGCGGACGCTCTTGTCTTTTTCGTCATCTGTGCCGTATGTATAGTTGGAAAGCTTTTCAACTGTATTGATAATAGGCTGGAAAACTTCCGTTAAGTAAACGCTGGTTTTGCCCTGCAAAATACAGTTTGTGCGTTCAAGACCCATACCGGTATCAACATTCTGTTTTGGCAGTTTTACAAGTGTTTTTTCGTCAATGCGGTTAAACTGCATGAAAACATTGTTCCAGATTTCCATCCAGTTTGCGCTGTCGGTTCCTTTGTTAGAACCTACAGGCGGCATGCCTTCACCAACCCAGTAAAAAATTTCAGTATCAGGGCCGCAAGGACCGGTTGGACCGGCTGCCCACCAGTTGTCGCTTGCAGGAAGATATGCAATTTTATCTTCAGGCATTCCAACTTCTTTCCAGTAACCGGCAGCTTCATCGTCACGCGGTGCTGATTCATCGCCTGCAAAAACAGTTACACTGATTTTTTTAGGGTCAAGACCAAGCCAGTCTTTTGAAGTAAGGAATTCATAAGAAAATGCGATAGATTCTTTTTTGAAGTAGTCGCCAAGAGACCAGTTGCCAAGCATTTCAAAACAGGTTAAGTGGCTTGGGTCACCAACTTCATCAATGTCACCTGTGCGAACACATTTCTGATAGTCTGTAAGGCGTGTTCCTGCAGGGTGCGGTTCACCCAGCAAAAAAGGAACTAAAGGGTGCATTCCGGCTGTTGTAAACAGAACGGAAGGATCGTTATCAGGAATAAGAGATTTACCGGAAATTTCGGCGTGTCCCTTGCTTTTAAAAAATGCGATATACTTAGAACGCAATTCGTTTGCTGTCATAATTAGCCATTTTATGAAAAGACTTAGCACAATGTCAACTATTGAAGAATTAAGTGAAGGATTTCGCAAAATGCGCCGCCTGCGGTGCATTCACCGGCAAATGTCGGCACAGCAGGCACTTGCGGCGGCATGCGTTCATTTTAGAGCCGGCTTAAGCTATTTCACAAAGTAGTTTTGTCTGCTAAACTGAACGAATGAAAAAATCTTCCAAGCTTACGATATTGATTTTTACGTTTGTTACGGCATTTTTAATTTGTTTCAATGTTTATTACAAGCCGCAGATAAAACCGCAGGCATCTGCCCCGGTGCGCGCCAAAACCGTGCACCCCAGCGCAAACGCACAGGCCGCGGTACACGAAGAAGTTTTAGAAACCGACGAAAACGAAACCGAAACTGTAACATCACTGATTGCGCTTAACCCCGGCGAAAAACTGCTGAACGCAATTTCCATCGATGTAAACGGCGACACGTTTGACGACCAGGTTGTAAGCCTTTTAAAAAGCGGCAGTCCGTATATCTGTCTTGTAACAGGCATTTACAGTCCGTCACAGGGTGTTTACCAGCGCGCTTCAGAAATTGAAACGAACATCAGCCAGCAGAATACTTTTTCTTTTTCGGTACTGGACGTAACCGGCGACCACGTCAATTCGCTGACTTTTTCCGGCATAAACAATAAAGGCGAATCCGTGCTGAAAGTTTTTAAGGCTGCGGGCACGAAACACAAATTTGAATACGACCTGATAGCCGATTTAACCGCCGACGGAAGCATTTTCATCCAGCAGCTGCAGCGCAGCGACCCGTATTCTTTCAGTCAGACAAAAGGCGAAAGCTACCCTATCCGCGTTTACAGTTCGGATACTTCGCGAAGCAAAAACTCGCTGGACCAGATACAGACCCTTTACAACTGGGATTCAAACGCCGGGCGATACGTAAAAGTTTCCGAAAGCCGCGTTACCGGCAAAAAAACTGCCGCAGGTGAACTTGCAAAAATTCAAAATTCTACCGGCTTTGAAGATTACCTTGCCGGATTATGGTTCAAAAGTTCTTCCAGCGATGCAAATTTGCGCTATATTTTCTTTGACCCGGCAAAGCGCGAACTGATTTTTTCAACAACGGACACACAGGAACCGTACAGCTGGAACACGACCAGCACCCGGCGCAACGGCGTGCACATTACAAGCATGAACAAGTCAATCAACAACCTTATGCGCCGCATTGACATTGTGCTGAACGATGTAGACGAAATTAAAGTGCGCGTAAACGACGAAGTAAAAATGGCGATTGGCGAAGATACTTTGTGGGACGGAACATACAAAAAGATTTCTACCAAAACTGCGCTTGCAACAACGGTTCAGCAAAGCGACATTTTGCAGAAACTTTCCGCGCCGGCAAAAGAATGGTCGTGCGTTTTCTATAACGAAACGGTAAACATTGCAATTAAAAACGGCAAATTTGAAGCAAAATGCGAAAGCTGGGAATCGGACGGAGCTTTAAGCACAAACATTATTGCCGGCACTACCCTTTTGGAATGCCGCACTTTTGACAACGCCGATTTTATAAACGGCTACTACCAGTTTAATATGGAAGAGTCAGAAATTGACGGTATTACAAGACAAACCCTGACCCTTGCGCCGGTAAGCGTAAGTACCAAAAGCTTTGTGCCAAAAAACAAGCCGGGCTTTAAGCTGGAACGCGAACTGCGCGACGAAAACTGAACGCAATTGCACGCCGCAAATACGCAGGCAATTGAATTGAAGAAAAATAAAAAGCTTCGCAAATTTTCATACAAAACGCGAAAATAAATCTGGCACAAAAAAAAAGCACGCGCCGGTTTTGCATTTTAACTGAACAAAATACAAAACCGGCGCGTGCTTTTTTTATTCGCGGTACCGGCATCTGTTTTATTTGCGGTTGCCTAAAAAAAAGGCTTTTTACAGTGAATTCAAATCTTCGCTGAAAACCGGATAGCATTCAAACCCAGCATTGCGCAGCTTCTGGGCAACCGCGCCGTCTGTTTCTTTTACCAGAACGATTGCATAAGTATTTCCGCTTGCCTTGGTCTGCTTTGTTAAAATCGGTTCAAAACCCGCATCACGCAGGCGCGCCATGCAATTCTGAGCATTTGCTTCATCCCTAAAAAGACCAACCTGCTGGTAAATCATTTTATCATCTGCGGAAGTCTTTTTGCTTTCGGTTTTGGTAACGTTGTTTTTATTTTCGCCGTCGGCAAACACATTCTGCCCGTTGCGCAAAACAAAAAACCAGTAAGGCAGCGCCATAACCTGAACATTACCGGCACTCGCCAAAGCTTCGGTACTGTGCGGAAATTCTTTCTGCAAAATTTCTGCGTATTCAACCTGCCCGGTAAGCCACCACAAGCTCAGCAAAAGCGTCGGGCGCTGGGCTGCCATTTTTTCATCCTGCAAAAAACTCTGCAAAAGCGTAACCGGGCGCTCCAGCTGACCAAGATTCTGCACTTTCAGTGCGCCGCACCAAACCGCGTATATTTTTGCCCGATTTGCCGCCGCAATATATTCCGCATCCTTGCTTTCGGCGGCTAAAATCGTATCCAGAACACTTTCGGCAGTTTCAATTTCGCCCAAAGCCATGCTGCACAAAGCCGCGTCAAGGCGCACGCCCGCATTTGGAATGGTTGTATCAAGGGCAATTGCCGCAGAATAGGATTCGTAGGCTTCCTTGTACATTGCCGCCTGCTGCTGCAACCTGCCCAAAAATGTAAAAAGTTCTATCTGGTCGCTTTTTTCTTTTACCGTTGGCAAAACACTTTGAATATAGGCTATTGCACTTTCTACCGACGGGGTTTTTGCCGCATTTTCTATGATTGCAGCGGTTTGTGCAAAAGTTTTTGCCGGATTAAAGGCACAGCAAAAACCGAAACACAAAACAAATGCGGCGCATTTCGCGAAATGTTGAAAATTATTCATGTTGTAGCAAGTTTCTGTAAAAAAATTAAAAGTAGCCGACGTTGGAAAGCATTGCTTCCTGATTTGATTCTTCTTTTTTATTGTCTGCCGGCACTGATTTTTTTGCACCGTCGTCAGCAGGCGCAGCTTCAGCAGCTTTTTTATCTTCCGGTTTTGGCTCAATTCCGGTTTCTGCAGCCGGGCTTTCGCCTTTTTTATTCTTCCCATGCTTTTTTTTCGGCAGTTTTGCTTCTTTTTCTTTGAGATACTTTGCATTTTCTGCCTTTAAAGCCGCAATCTGTGTTTTTGCAGCTTTTGCCTTGCGCCGTGCAGAATCGCGGCCGATTGTAAACGGAATTGTAAAGAGAATGCCGAGACAGAAACTGCAAAACATTGTTACAAAAACCGGCACGTTTTCAAATGTATAAAAAACCAAAGAAACATTTGAACGGTTGTCGATGTTAAAGCCTGCAAAGCAGACAACAATCAGCATTGTAATAATCATTCCAATCAATCTAAAAGGCACAATTTTCCTCCGGGGTTCTTTAGTTTTTGCGCTTTTGGGCGCATTTTTTGCATTTTGGTTTGTTTCAAGCGGCGGTTCAGGCTGAAAATTTTCAGTTTTTGCCGCCGCTTCTGTTTCTGGCATGTCTTTCAATTTTTGCCGCCTGTTTATTTGTTTATTCTACAACTTTTGCCCTAAACGTGTTGCCGTTCAGTTCTTCAATATGCACGGTTTTAAAAGTACCTATCAGGCTTTCGTCGCCTTCAAATACAACCCGTTCGTCGCGTTCGGTACGCGCCAGAAGTTCCCTGCTGCTGTCGCGCGACGTAGCTTCTACCAGAACGTCTACGGTTTGCCCGATGCGTTTTTTCAGCTGCTCGCGGGTAATTTCCAGCTGAAGCTGAATAACCTTGTCGACGCGTGCTTTTTTTTCTTCAACCGGAATCTGGTTTGGCATTGTGCATGCCACGGTGCCTTCGCGCGGATTGTAATAGTACATATACGCCGTGTCGTAGCGGACTTCGCGCATAAGGCTTAAAGTCTGTTCAAAATCTTCGTTCGTTTCGCCGGGAAAACCTACCAGAATATCGGTAGAAAGCGAAACGCCGGCGATTTTGCTGCGGATTTTTGCCACAAGTTCAAGATACTGTTCACGGGTGTAGCGGCGGTTCATTGCCTTAAGAACCGCGGTAGAACCGTTCTGTACAGGCAGGTGAATGTGGCGGCAAATCAGCGGTTCGGAAGCGATGACGTCGATTAGCCGGTCTGACAAATCTTTTGGGTGGCTGGACATGAAGCGAACCCACTTTATGGAAGAGTTCGTTTCTTTTAAGCGCTGGCAGATGCGCTGCAAAAGCTGGGGAAAATCCACGGGATTTCCGTTTTCTTCATATTTATACGAGTTTACGTTTTGTCCCAAAAGGGTAATTTCGCGCACGTTGTTTGCGCTCAGCATATCAATTTCTTTTATTATTTCTGCTGCAGAACGCGAAATTTCGCGGCCGCGCACATAAGGCACGATGCAGTAAGTACAGAAATTGTTGCAGCCGTGCATAATCGGCACGAATGCCTGAAAAGTGCCTTTTTCGTAGGAAAGCGGCGCAAACGCATAAACGGATTCTTCTTCAATTTTAACAAGCGGAAGATTTTGTTCTACGGCGCTTACGATGTCGCAGAAATGCTGCTTTTTAAATGGACCTACAACATAGTCTACTACCGGGAAATCGCGTTTCAGACCGTCTTTCAGGCGTTCTGCCATACAGCCTGCAACAACCAGCGTTAAAGGCTTTACGGGCACTTCTACCGGGCGTGCTACGCGCTGATAGCCTTTCGGCTTTTCGCCTTTGCGTTCGCGCTTTAATGCCGAATACCAGCCCAGACGCCCGTGTATGCGGGTTTCGGCGGTGGCACGCACAGAACAGGTGTTGATTACTACCAGATCGGCGGTTTCGGCATGTTCAGCGGCTGACCAGCCGCGTTCAATTAGAATTTGTTCCAGTGCTGCCGATTCGGCTTTGTTCATCTGGCAGCCGTATGTTTCAAAAAAATAGGTCATTTAACAAACTCCGTATAGGCGTATGCGTTATGGTTGTGAATGCTTTCAAAATTTTCTGCTTCTACGCTGAACCATGTAAAAGGCTTTTCGGCTTTAGGGTTTTCGCCGTCGGCAAATCCGCGCAGGGCTATATAAACTTCGCGCACCAAATCTTCTACAAAACGCGGATTGTCGTAAGCCTGTTCGGTTACGTATTTTTCGTCTTCGCGTTTCAAAAGCGAATAAACGGCGCATGACGCAGAAGATTCTACAAGTTCAATTATGTCTTCTATCCAGAAAAACGAACTGTTCTGCACTTTTACGGTAACAATTCCGCGCTGGTTATGGGCGCCGTTTTTGCTTATCGCCTTGGAACACGGGCAAAGTGTAGTTACCGGCACTGCAACGCTTACAAAAAATTCCTGGCTTTTTTCGCCGCCGGGAAGCAGCTTTACACTGCCTTCGTAGGTGCAGTCGTAAACCATCATTCCGTGCTGTCCGCTAACCGGCGCAGTTTTTTCCATAAAGAAATGAAATGACAGTGTACCGAAAGCTTCTGCGGCATCAAGATTCGTGCGGATTTCTTCCAGCATCAGCAAAAAATGCCGCATTGAAAGGTTCTGGTGATATTTGTGAAAAACTTCAATAAAGCGGCTCATGTGAGTGCCTTTAAAATGATGGGGCAAATTCACAAAAAGATTTACTTTTGCACTTGTAGTCTGGGTGTGCTTTGATTTATCAAGTACGTGCACCGGATACTGCAAGTTTTTTACCCCGACTTTCTGCAAAGGTATTTCACGTGTGTCGGCTTCATTCTGAATATCAATCATAAAGTGTTTTCAGCTGCCTCTAATACGTTCTGCATAAGCATTGCAATTGTCATTGGTCCAACGCCTTTTGGCACTGGCGTAATAAACGAAGCTACTTCTTTTGCAGGTTCAAAATCTACGTCGCCCACAAGTCTGAAGCCGCTTTTTTTGGTGCTGTCCGGAATGCGGTTTACGCCAACGTCAATTACGGTTGCGCCGGGCTTAATCATGTCCGCAGTGATTGTATTCGGTTTGCCTACTGCCGCAATAAGAATGTCTGCCTGTTTTGTAAAACTTGCCAGATCTTTTGTGCCGGTGTGACAGATTGTTACGGTTGCGTTTGTTTCGCGGCGCGTTAAAAGAATGGATACGGGTTTTCCTACAATATTGGAACGGCCTACAACTACGGCGTGTGCTCCGTTTGTGTTGATTCCCATTGTTTCAAGCAGGACAATAATTCCATGCGGCGTACACGGCAGGAATGCCTTGCGCCCGATCATAAGGTTTCCTACGTTTACAGGATGAAAACCGTCTACGTCTTTTTCGGGCTTGATTGCCATAATTACTTTGTCTTCATTTATATGCTTTGGCAGCGGCAACTGAACCAGAATGCCGTGTACTGTTGAATCGTCGTTAAGTTCGTCAATAACTTTAAGAAGTTCTGCTTCGCTGGTGCTTTCCGGCAGGCGGATGGAACGGTCTGCCATGCCAACTTCGGCAAGGGCTTTTTCTTTGCCGGTAACATAAGAAACGCTTGCAGGGTTTTCTCCAACCAGAATAACTGCAAGGCACGGCGTTACGCCTTTTGTCTTTAATTCTGCTGTTTTTGCGGCAACTTTTGCACGCACGTCAGCAGCAATCTGAAAACCGTCTATAATTGTTGCACTCATCTAAAAATCCTCCATAGACAATAAAAGCAAAATAAGCTAAAGTTAGCAGAACTTTCTGTAATTTTGTCTTTATGCATATTGGCAAAACCAGCAAAGCTCCTTTACAAGTTTAACTTATTTTGCGCCTTTTGTTCTACTAACGCCGTTACCAAATAACAGGTTCGACTGGTATATTTTAAGTATTTTGCCGAAACAAAGTTAAAGGAAAATTTATGAAACGTATTCTATTATCTTGTATTTTTTCGGTTTTGGTACTGGGTTTTGCCGGTGCCCAAACTATAAGCCCCTGGGATGACTGGGACAGCGAAGAAGAAAATGTTCCGCACTATACAATTGACGACTACGCCGTAAACAATAAGGGCGATCAGCTTATTCACCTTTCTGTAGAAGGTTTTGGTGGTATTATGCCGCGAAACCTTAAATACGGCGGCGGTTTTTCCCTTGGCTATAACGTTTTCCAGAGCGCAGGTTTTTCTTTCGGAGCAACCTTTGACCCTCACTACGGAAAGACAAGAGGAAGCAACGTTTTTTATTTCGTTCCGGTTATGGCAAAAGGAACTTTTTATATGACTGTCGGTCGTTTTGAAATTCCTGTTTCCATTTCTGCCGGGGCTGCAATGCAGTCTTATCTTAGCCAGTTTTATTTAGGACCAAGCCTTAAACCGGAAATTGGTGTTTATTACCGGCAAAGTGCCGACTGGTCTGTCGGTCTGACGGTTGGTGCAACAGTATTGCCGCAGATATATTTTGGAAACACGGCAACAAGTATGGTAGGTTCTACCATTAACGCAGGGTTAAGCGTACGTTACCATTTTTAATAGTTAATTCAAAAAAAACGAATGTAAGGATGTTTATGACAATTTTTAGCAAAAAGCATGCATCGCCTTTATTTTTGTTAGCTGCAGTAAGCTTTTCCGTTATTCTTACAGGCTGCGGTGGCGGCGGCGGCGGCGGTATTTTTAAGTCTATTACTGAAGAAGAAAAATTGAACAAAAGTACTGTACCGTTGAATGTACGAGGATTAACACATTGCGGCGGAAACCTTTTTGTTACAAACGGAAGCAAGATTTTTAGAAAAGGCATTAACCAGAAAGCAGGTTCATGGAGCGAAGTTGGCGGTTATGGCAACAATATTGCAACAATTGCTTCTAACGGAACAGATTTATATGTAATGACTTGGAATACAGCCTCTGAAACAAATGGTACTACCAATCCAATTCATGTCCATGGCGGCGGTGATATAACAGGTCTTGGAACAATTTACAATATTTTTGACAACAAAGTGTATGGCGGAACCGGGCAGAAATGTTATGCATACACATCGACTGGAACGTATCAATTGACAGGAACTACAGCAACCATAGTTGGTGCCGGAATAAAGAGCGCCTATGGTGACCAGCTCAGCGCTAAAGATTATTGTGCCGGTGGCAGAGATGCTAACCACGATGAACCAGGAGCTTTTAACGGCATTCCTGCAAACAGCGAGATTACCGGTATGGCTGTATACAAAGGTAAACTGCTGGTTGCTACTAACAATGTTGGCTATTATAAAGAAGTTGACGGCAAATGGAGACCGTGCCCATTTGACGAAGAAAAAAACAGCGGACAGTTTGCAACACAGGGAACATACCCCGGCGGATTATGGGTTGTCGGCAATACCATTTATCTGTCACTGCACAGCTTAAGCGATTCAAAACGCGACGGCCTTTGGGCTTATTACGGCGATGATTCTGCCTGGAACATGGAATAATTCTTAAAACAAAATCTTATAAAAAGCTGGTCTTTTATGACCGGCTTTTTTTTGCTAAAATCCATTTATGGATTTATTCGATCAGCAGACATCTTCTTCACACCAGCCGCTGGCAGCACGCATGCGCCCACAAAACCTTGACGAATATATTGGACAAAACCATATAGTTGGCAAAGGCAGACTTTTGCGCCGCGCCATTGCCGCCGACCAGCTGGCAAGCGTTATTTTTTACGGTCCGCCGGGTACAGGCAAAACAACCCTTGCCCGGGTAATAGCAAACCATACAAAAAGCAACTTTTTAACGCTGAATGCCGTTTTAACCGGCGTGCAAAACATACGCGATTCCGTAAAAACCGCCGAAGAACAGTACCGCCTTTACGGGCGGCGCACGATTCTGTTTGTTGACGAAGTTCACCGCTGGAATAAAAGCCAGCAGGACGCCCTTTTGCCCTGGGTAGAAAACGGCACAATAATTCTTATTGGCGCAACAACCGAAAACCCGTTTTTTGAAGTAAACAAGGCGCTTGTAAGCCGCAGCCGGGTTTTTCAGCTGAAACCTTTAACCGACGAAGACCTGATGAACGTAGCAAAACAGGCAATAACGAACAGGCAGCGCGGCTACGGAAAATGGAAAATTACATTTGAAGACGGCGCGCTGGAACATTTGGTAAGCACCGCAAACGGTGACGCCCGAAGCCTTTTAAATGCGCTGGAACTTGCCGTAGAAACAACACCGGAACAATGGCTGCCGGATGCAACGCCATGCATTCCTGCCGAAAACAGCGAAATTTACATAAGCAAAGAAACAGCCGAAGAATCAATTCAAAAGAAGGTCGTACTGTACGACCGCGACGGCGACTACCACTACGACGTTATAAGCGCATTTATAAAAAGCCTTCGCGGCCGCGACCCGGATGCAGCGCTGTACTGGATGGCGCGAATGATTACCGCCGGCGAAGATCCGCATTTCATTTTTCGCCGCATGCTGATTTCTGCCTGCGAAGATACCGGACTTGCCGACCCCAACGCCCTTACCGTGGTAGAAAGCTGCGCCGCCGCCTTTGACCGAATCGGGCTGCCGGAAGGAAATTACATGCTGACACAGGCGGCGCTGTACCTTGCCACCGCACCAAAAAGCAACAGCAGCATGGCATTTTTTGACGCGCTTAAAACCGTGCGGCAGGAAGACGCCGAAGTCCCGAACCATCTGCGCGATGCAAGCCGGGATGGCGAAGGCTTTGGTCACGGCGCAGGCTATCTTTATCCGCACGCCTACCGCGACCACTGGGTTCCGCAGCAATACCTGCCCGACGGTCTTGAAGGCAGAGTTTTTTACAACCCCGGCAACCAGGGTTACGAAAAGACAATACGCGACGAGGTTTTATCCCGGCGGGAACTGCAAATTACGGCACTTCTGGAAGATACCCAGATTGGCGAAGACCAGATACTGAACCCGATGGGTTCGTGGTGGGCGGCAGAGCATTTAAAGCACGGCAACGTAAAAACCGGCGAAAATTTAACCTATACGCCGCAAGACAAAAAGCTTGAACAATGGCAAAAACGCACCGACGAAGGCAGGTCAGAATCCCTGCTGCAAATAAGGAACAAGCTGCTGGACAGTGCCAAAATTGCCCGGCACAACCGCAATCTGGTTTTGAACGCCGACGACGGGCTTTTTGTATGGGAAACTTTGCGCCGGTCTCCGGAAGGTTATACCGCCGGTTTGTGCAAAACTTTCCGGGGCAAGCAGGTTCTGGAACAATATGCCAGCACTTTAAACGAACTTGACCGCCCGGTTTTTGCCACCACGCTGGGCGAACTTGGCGACGTCAGTTTCGATTCTGTTTTTTGCCGCAACCCGTTTACCAGCCTGCAAAGCATTGAAAATTTCGCCCGAAACACGGCAGAAAGCCTGCAAACCGGTACAATTTCTACAAGCCTTAACGCAAAAGCCGAACCGAACGGCGAAGCTTCCGCAAATTCAGCTGGTCTGGCAAAACTGCCCGGCATAGAAAAAACCTGCATCTTTGCACTCGCCCAAAATATTCTGTGCAAAAACATGCGCCTTGGCGAAGCTTTGCAAACCCATTTTGAACGTTCCGGCATGCTAAACACTCAGGACAGGCAGATTTTGCAGAAATATTTGCAGGCAGAAAATGAGTTTTACAGCCAGAGCAGGCATCCGCTTTTCTGCTGGAACGAAGAAAAAATACAGAACATTTTTGAAAGCTGTGGACTGCAATTTTTTGGAGAAACTGAAGAAATTGAAACGAAACGCATAATCAGCCCGGAAGAAGCTAAAAAATGGTTCGACGTAAATTCTTCCGAATACGCGAATTTTGTGGCGCAAAAACTTAGCCGGCAGGAACTGGACTTTGTTCATTCTCTTTTGATGCAGGTTTGCAAGCGCCACATTGCGCTAAACTGGAAATCGCCCACGCTTTTTGCGATTGTGCGGCAGTAAAAAAGCCGAAAAACGGCAGAAAAAACGGCACAAAATAGCAAGCTTGAAGTTAGGCAAAATTCTCGCTATTATATAAAGGCTGTTTGCCGCGCAAACGGCAATTTTTAATTAAATATTTGAGGTAAAACCATGAATTTTATTTTTTTAGGACCTCCAGGAGCTGGTAAAGGAACTTTGGCAAAAGAAGTTGCTCAGGCTTACGGAATTCCGCACATTTCTACAGGCGATATTTTCCGCGAAAACATTAAAAACCAGACAGAACTTGGCAAAAAAGCAAAAGCTATTATCGATGCCGGCGGACTGGTTAGCGACGAAATTACAATCGATTTGGTAAAAGACCGCCTTTCTAAAGACGATACCAAAAACGGTTACATCCTCGACGGTTTTCCACGCACAATTCCACAGGCAGAAGCTTTGGCAACATTTGCAAAAATCGATTCTGCCGTTAACTTTGACATTGAAGACGCAGCAGTTGTAGACCGCCTTGGCGGACGCGTTTGCTGTAAAGAATGCGGTCAGATGTTCCACGTAAAATTCAACCCGCCAAAAGTTGAAGGAAAATGTGACAAATGCGGCGGCGCACTTTACACACGCGACGACGACAAAACAGAATCTATCAAGCACCGCCTTGAAGTTTACCGCGAATCAACTGCACCGCTTATCGATTTTTACAAGGCAAAAGGTAATCTGGTAGACGTTGACGCAAAACCGGCACCAGAAAAAGTTCTGGAAGAATTCAAAAAGAAGTTTCCAAAGAAATAATTTTTGTATTTAAATACCAACGGCTGCCCAACAGAATACGGCGTAATCCCAAACCTGATTCGGGATTGCTTCTGCAACCAAACAGATGCTGGTCTAAATCTGGCATGACAGTTCTTTTGGGCGGTCTTTATTTTTCAAATTAAAAATCACGAAAAAATGAAAAAACTTATTGCTTTTTTACTGGCAATTTTAATTGCACAAACCGTCTTTGCCCTTGGCAACCGCGACAATGCCCCCGATTACATTTCCGGTTTCAGCTGGACTGAAATAAGCCAGACCGAAGCTGACGCAATTTGGGAAACTTACGATTTAACAAAGAAAATTGCAGAATATGCAACGGTTTACAGTTCCGATGCCCAAAAAACGCGCGTTTTCAAAAAGTGCCCCGTTTACTACGAAGCAAACGGCTACTATCTGTACTACGCACCGATGAAAAACATGACGCTGGGTCTGAACGACAAACCGGAAGACTGTCAGGTATTCCAGGCAAAAGAAGATTCTTCCGTTCTGCGTTTTGTTTACAGCTACGTGTTTGAAGACGGCACCGTTTCTGTAAAAGAAAACGTTTTTCAGGGCGGCTGGCTGATTCAGCTTAAAATCGACGTTTACAATTCACACATGATGAATGACGTTGTAGTTTACCAGAAATAAACCGCAAGCGTCGGGGTATTAAACCTTCCGCACGAATAAACCGCAGACCGAATCTAAACCATTTTGTATTTTTCGTCCGGCTGTTTTTCAAAATATGCAAGGAAAGCAGCCGTCAGTTCGTCCAGAGTTTTTGTATTAAAAACCTGAGTCTGCAAATAATGGGCAAACATGAAATTGTTTCCGTAATATGCAAAAAAACGATGGGCGCGGCTTATCCAAAAGTCGTAAGGCTGGCTTGTTTTCAGGTCGTCTAAAAAATCCAGCGCAACCTTTTGCAGGTTTATCTGTCGTTTTTCGGTAGTTTCGCCATTTAACGCGGCTTTAAGGTCCGTAAAAAGCCACGGTTTTTGTACGGCGGCGCGCCCAATCATAAAACCGTCGGCATCTGGTACCAGTTTTTGCACCGCACAAAGAGAAGCGGCATCTTTTATGTCGCCGTTGACGATTAACTTTATGGTTTCGCCGTAATTCTGCTGCAAAAATTCTTTTAAGGCTTCTGCCTGCCTGTAATCCGGGCTGCGCTTAAACTTGGCTTTGCGCGTGCGCGGGTGCAGAACAATCTGGCTGACACCCTGATCTGCAAGCATGCGGCAAAAATCGAAAAGTCCTTCCTGCGTATAATCTTCATCGCCAAGACGCATTTTTACGCTAAGGCGCATATCTCCAATGTTCTTTTTTACGTTGCCAAGCATCCGGGAAGTTTCTCCCATGGGTTTCAGCATCCACGCAATGCCTGCGCCCTGCTTAAAAATTTCCGGAGCACAGCAGCCCATGTTTATGTCAACGCCAATTCCGCCCAGCCCGGCAACCAGACTGGCGCAATCGGCAAGCGGTTCTGCCTTGCCGCAGGTTAACTGCCATACAAGGCGGTTTACATCGGGGGCAGTGCGCAGATAAAAGCTTTCATATTGTCCGCCAGCCAGACAGCTGGTAGCCTGAATCATTTCGGTATAAAACTCATCGCAGGCGTTTGGCGCGTTGCGTTCGATTGTAAGGCGCAAGGCTTCGTGCGAAAGGGTCGCCATGGGCGCTAAAATCAGTTTTTGCATGAAATTATTTTACATAAATTGAAATGGTGCTACAAGTTGAAAAAAAATTGTTTTAGATATTTATATAAAGCGCATAGGTACTCAAAAAAGCTCGCCGGTGTGCGCTTCGTTTACAATGGCGATTTTTTTGGGTGTCTATGCGCTTTGCAGGGAATATATAAAATGTTTTTTTATCTCAAACGCGCTTAGTCTCATTTCTAGACCAATATAAACGCATCCAAACCAATTGCAGACAAATTTAACAGTTTTCGCAAAAGCGAAAACTGTTCCTTGTGCTTAGACAAGATATGCTTTGAGAAAATTCTAAAAGCACAAGCCGTATTCAGCTTCGATATTTATATCCGTCAGGCGCACGGCAGCTTCGCCGTTGTTTACTGGCCATGATTCCAAATATATTCTGGCATCCGGGCTCAGCGGCAAAATTTCCAGCATCAGTTCGGAAACATCTGTGCCGGCTTCTATAAAACGCCGCAAACCGATTTCCCAAACCGGCACGCTGTCTGTTTTTTCGCCGTCGTATTCCGGGCGCAGCTTGCCGCAGAACAAATTGTCGGCTATCAGCTTGCCGCCGGCATAAAGCCGCGCACTTTCACCTTCGTAGGCGATGCGCAGAAACAGTTCGCTTAACTGGCACGTACCGGCTTCGCCTTTTGCACCGGCAAACTGCAATTTTGCAAGAATATTTTTTGCACTGCTGCCAGCCTGATTTTGCACAAGCTGAATTCTGAACACTTTTGCGCCGTTTTTTGGCGAATACGCATCGCCGGAACCATCGCGGTGAGGCAATACCGGCGGATTTTGCAAGAACTGGGAACGCACGGCAAAAGCTGAAGCGGCAAAATCAAATTCGGCAGTCTGCTGATAAATTTCGCCGGTTACACCGGAAACTCCTTCTGCAACAGCATTGGGCGCAATTTTTGCAACGCTGACAAATCCCGCAGGCGCAGAAGGCAGCGGCGGATAAACCTGAATCTGGGTTTTATTGCGCAGATACATTTTGTATGTGCCGTTCTGGACGCTTTGGGTAACAGGTTCGCCGCAAATTACCAGATGTTCGCCAAGTTCGCTGGTAATTTTCCACGCGTTCAGCGCATCGCGCCTGCTAAGGGCAAGCACAGCTTCTTCCGGCACACCTTCAAAACTGAACATTTGCGGTGCAATCGCCGGTGCGTTTTTGCGCGCATAAAAAACCACGATATTTTTTCCGTTTTTAACGTTCAGCTTGCAAAGCGGTGTTGCGTTAGCGTGCCTTAACACAGCGCCCGTAAACTGCATGTTTACCGGCAAAAAGAAAAAATCTTTGTCTGCAACGTTAAGCGCAGGCAAAGTGCCGCCGCCCAAGCCAGCCGGAAGTTTTATGCAGGCATTTGCGTGGTCTGCAAGTTTGTTGCGGCGCTGGTAATTGTTTACAAAAACATAGCCGCTTTTGCCGTTATGCCGGAAAGAATAGCGTAAATCGCTGCAATTAGAAGGTTTCAGCGGATTTTCCGGCGGAATATCGGCGGCGAAAGTGCACAATTCTTCGCCAAAACTGTGAACGAACATTGTCAAAAGCTTAATTTCTTTAAAAGTTGGCGAAACCTGCCCGTATTCGCGTACTGGCGCACGGAAATCGTAGGAAAGTTCCGGCAAATCATTCAGAGAGCCGGTTTCTTTGCTTTCCTGCAAGGTTGAAAGTTTGCCGTCCGGGTTTGTACCGCCGTGGTACATATAATAGCCAAGCAAATTTACGCCGCTTCCCAGTTTTACCAGCGACATTGCGCCAATATCCTGTGCGTAGGCAACCGGGCGGCGATGACGCGTAACCTGCAAACCGCCGCCAAGTTCCGCCGTAAGATACGGAAACTTGTTCAAATCGAAAGTGATGCCCGTACCAAAGCCAAAATCACTGCCGATATTGTGGTCGTTGCGTTCGCGGGTAAAAATATAGTTGCCGCTTGGTTCAATTTCGGTAAGACGCTGGTCCCAGGGGGATTCGCAATAGCCGCCCATTACGGGCACCAAACCGCCGGTAACAGCTCCGCCCCAGCCGGTTGCGGTAAAAAGCGGCACGTTAAAACCAATTTCTTTTGCCATCTGGGCAAGAATTTTCATGTGTTCTTCGCCTTCGTCGCCGTTCATGCCGCCGCAGTGACCGTATTCGTTTTCAATCTGCAGCCCGATGATTGCGCCTTCCGGGTTTGCAGGCGTGCAAAGAAACGGCGCAACCTGTTTATAAAGCACGGTGTACCAGCGGCGCACGTAGTCCAGATATGCGGTCTGGTTTGTGCGGCATTCAAAATCTTTTTTCAAAAGCCAGTCCGGAAAACCGCCGTTGCGCACTTCGCCGTGACACCACGGACCGACGCGCAAAATCATTTTTAAGCCGCATTCATCAATGCATCTTGCAAAATGCGCCAAATCGCAGTTACCGGCAAAATTATATTCGCCTTCAATTTCTTCGTGGTGAATCCAGATAGTATACGCCGAAATTACGTTTACGCCCCCGGCCTTCATTTTGTAAAGTGAATCTTTCCACAATTGCCGCGGGTAGCGCGAATAATGTATTTCGCCCATAACCGGAAACCACGGTTTGCCGTTTTCTGTTAAAAAATCTTTTGTATAGCCATAATCTGCCATATTTTCCCTCAGTTTACACGCGTTGATAAAAGTATAAAAAATCAGCATTGCATAAAAAATTTCTGCTAATTTTTATGCAATGCCGTTTTTTGGAAAAGCTTCGCTCAATTTTCAATCTTTTCCAAATTTTTGTTTTTGCAAGATTATTCTTTAACTGCTGCGCCGCCAAAACTTGTAATCATAGTTTTCTGGGTAAGCATAAAGAAAATTATAAACGGTACGGCAACTATCAGTGAACCGGCGGCGAATGTTGTAAATTCATTCTTTTTGTCGGTTACAAAACTGAACAAGCCCAGGGCAAGCGTCTGTTTTTCAACTGAACGCAGAACCATTTTTGGAAAAATGAAGTCCATCCACGGGCCGGTAAAACTTGTTAAGCCTAAAAATGTAATAATCGGTCTTGCTACCGGCAAAATAATGGTTGCAAAAATCCTAAAGTGCCCTGCCCCGTCAATGCGCGCAGCTTCGTCAAGGTTTTTGCTGATGGTATCCATGTAGTTTTTTACCATCCACGTATTGTACGGAATGTTTCCGGCAACATAAACCAGAACCAGCCCCCAAAGCGTATCAAGTCCGCCAATGCGCAGCAAGATTACGTAAATTGCTATCATTCCTACAAACGAAGGAAAGATTTGCAGCACAAGCAGCGACATCAGGAATGATTTTTTGAAGGCAAACGTAAAGCGCGAAAATACATAGGCACTTAAAGACGCGATAAGAACAGTTGCAAGCGATGTTGAAATTGCAATTATCAGCGTATTCATAAACCATTTGCCGTAATCGGTATCGTTAAACAGGCGCACAAAGTGCTTCAGCGTAAAACCGTCGCCAAACGGAACGATGCTTAAAGACGCAATGCTGTTGCCCGGCGCAAAAGCTGCGCTTACAACATAAACCAAAGGATAAAGTACCGCAAACGAAACCAGCGAAAAGAAGATTAAAATAATAATTCTGTTCAAATATGCAACAGCCATTCTGTTTTTTGTCATACTTCACCTTCTTTATATGCTTTTGTCTGGCGGAAATTGAAAATCGCAAACGGCGCCAGAACAATGAAAATCATAACTGCAATAACAGAAGCATAGTTGTACTTTTGCAATGTGATTGTCAGCTTGTAAATCCATGTAACCAGCAATTCGGTACCGCCGGCAAGAGATATTGTACTGTCCGCAACAACCGGCTGACCGCCAGTTAAGAAGAAGATTGCACCAAAGTTGTTGATGTTATGCGTAAACGACATGATTATCAGCGGCAAAGTCTGGTATAAAACCAAAGGAAGTGTAATTTTTCCCAGAACCTGCAATTTATTTGCGCCGTCAATTGTTGCCGCTTCGTACATATCCTGACTGATTGCGGTCATTGTTCCCATGGTAAGCAGCATGAAATAGCCGAAACCTGCCCAAAGATTAATAACAATTACCATAACCTGCGCCAGCCGGGCTTCTCCAAGCCACTGAATCGGGTTTTGCATCAGTCCCAGAGCCATTAAAGTGCGGTTTACAGTACCAAATGTGCCGTTAAGAAGGTTTTTCCAAACCAGCATGCTTACAACAGAAGGCACGGCATAAGGCAAAATGAAAATGACGCGGAAAAACGGTGCAATTTTAATTTTGCTTTCTTTTAGCAGAACCGCAATAAGCAGACCGCCAAAATAACAGGTAACGGTTGCCATAACAGCCCAAATAAGCGTCCACACTGCAACGCGCGCAAAAGCAATAGACCAGGTTGCGTCGCCGCCCATCAAATCCTTAAAGTTCTGAAAACCAACCCAGTCAACCGTATTGTTCGGCGTAATGTGGTCTGGCGCAGAATAGTTTGTAAATGCAACGCAAACAGAAAAAAGCAGCGGAACAACTACAAAAATTACAATCATTAAAAACGCCGGCGCCAATCCGACAATCGGGAACGCATTGCCCAAAGCGTTTTCAAGATTCTGCTTCTGGTTTTTAAGGCGTCTGGTGCGGCAGTATTCTTTATAATCTTTCTGCGCACCTTTAACCGAAAGTATGTAAGCAACAATAAAAATCGCAATAATTGCAATAAACAAAATACCGTCAATCAGCATAAAAATTGAATTGTCACGCTGCTTAATCGGCAAATCAGGCTGCGGAGAGCCCAAAGTAACCAGTTCAATAAGTTTTTTTATTGTAACCGGCAAAAAACACAAAAACACAGTCTCTATTGCAGCAAAGAAAATGCCTTTTACATAATCTTTAAGATAGAGAATATGTGAAAGCCCCATAAAACAGGCGGCAGTTGTTTTTATTTTTTTTGCTGCGCTGCCGTCAGCTGGTAATGTATTCACAAAAAACTCCTGAAGGAAACTGTAAAAACAGTTTGGGCATTTTGCCCAAGGCAAGGACTTGCAAAGTTTTTTCCAAACCGGCGAAGGAATCCGGAAAATCGTACGGGTCACACAGAACTTGTTTCTGCATTTTTTTCGTCTTTTCTGTTATAAAAACAGCCCTTTAAGCAGGTTTTGTGTGACAACTTTTGTACAGATTGCCGGAATTATTTAGCTTAGAAAAAAATTTTCAAAAATAACAAAAACTAAAAGCTGTAAAACAGTTAAAAAAAACGGCTTTTTGAATTCATTCAATTTGCAAAAACTTTTCAAAAAGCCGCCTTACAGCCGCCTTTTACGGCAGCCGCTCAGTTACAATTCTTATTTTCCAAGAATTGTTGCGTTACAAGCGTCAAGTTCAGACTGAACGTTTGCACCGTCCCAAATATTTTTAGAAGCATTGTTCATTGCTTCCCAGAATGAACTCATTTCTGGAATTGAAGGCATCGGGAATGCATAGTCCAGCTGGTTTAAGAAGCCAGACATATATTTGCTTGAAACTGTTGTGTTAATTGAAGGCATAGCACCTGTCAAGTTGAAACGAAGCTGCTGCATTTCTTCAGAAAGCAAGAAATCTGCAAAAAGTGCTGCTTCGTCCGGATGATCTGAATAAGCAGAAACAAACATTGCGCGTGTACCAGAGAAAGAAGATGCAGGTTTGTTGTCTCCAGGAAGTGAAGGAATTGCTGCTACACCGAAATCGAGTCCGGCTTCTTCAAACGGTACAACATTCCACAAGCCGGTAATGTGCATTGCAGCTGTTCCTGCCTGGAAAGCACCGTCACAAACTGAAGTTGAAAGGTCTGCAGCAGGTACGTTCAGGCTTGAGCGCAAAGACTGGAAGAACTGCATACCCTTAACGGCTTTTGCAGTGTTCAAGTTTGTAGAAGAAGTATCTGTTCCAGATTCACCAAACAAGCGGTTGCCGTCAGCAGTTGTAAAGATGATTGTATAGTATGCGTTTCCAACGTCCATTACAAAACCGTATTTTCCAGGGTTTTCTGCATTGAATTTTTTTGCATAGGCAGCAAGTTCATCCCAAGATTTTGGAACATCGTTTTCATTGATAAGTGCCTTGTTATAGAACAATGCGTAAGTTTCGGCAGAAACCGGATAACCGTACATTTTTCCGTTGTATGTTAAAGCTGTTGAACATGCGCCCAAAACTTTACCTTTTACAGAATCTGCGTTTACTGTCGGCAAAACGTGTCCGCCATTTACCAGTTCTCCAAGTTTATCGTGCGGTGCTGCAAAAATATCCGGTCCAACTCCGGCAGGTCCGTCAAGCGCAATCTGTCCGGCGGCATCGCCTAATTCTACGTTTACATATTTAATTGTAATGTTAGGATATTTTTTTGTGAAAGCTTCACCTGCCTGTTTAACAAACTGGTCTGGCCCCTGATTTGATTCCCATACAGTCAATACAACATTTTCAGCTTTAGCTGAACCTTTTGCAGATGCATCTTTTTTTGCACAACCTGTAAATGCCATTAAAGCAGCGGCAGCAAGCAAAGCTGCGCCCATCAATTTTTTCATTTGTTCCTCCTTAAAGAACATTTATTAAAACCTCTGTTGTCAACGTGTTCATCATCACGTGTTGATTTATAGTAAACCGATTTATTTAACCTGTCAAATTTTTTTTTCTTAAATTTTCATTTTTTTTATTGATTGTATAACAACGTTTTTTTTACAGGCGAGTTTAAACAGAAAAATACTAAATTTTTGCCATATAAATTTGCAAACTGAAATATGCCAGCAATTCAAAAAGCTTGGAAATCCGGTAAAAAAGAACGAAAAACTTTATTCTTCAGGATTTTTGAATGACTAACAGAAAGACACCATCTGAAAAAAAGAGGAAGCTTTAGAATAGAGTCTGTAAAGTAAAATTCACCAACAAGACAAAACATGAATTTTACACTCTAAACTAAAGTTTCCTCGCCTCCCCTAATGAATTACTTGTTTTAGCCCCCCGGCATTTTGCATGACCCATTCTGGTTCTGCTTTAGTTAAAATTTCAAAAGAAATTAAAATTTTAACTAAAGCAGCAGATGCTTTTACAAACACCTGCTGCAAAAGCCTTCAATTTAAGCCCAAAGACCTAAATTAAAATGTGTAAGTCCAAGAAACAGGGAACTTAACACGGGCAGACTTTCCATACATAGAAGTAAATGCCCATTCAGAAGAGGTTTTCTGGTTGTATTTAATATGGTTTGCAACCTGGGTTTCAACACCAAACCCAAATGTATGCGCGCCCATAGAAAAACTGAAAGAAGGTGACAATGTAACCAGCGAAGCATAATTACCAGAAAGAACATCGTCAGAAGTAGTTTCGTCTGTATAAGTTTTTGCCGCATTCAGCAAACCGCCCTGCAAATAAGAAGTGTGCAGGCTGAACGATGCATCATCAGATACCTGATAGCCTAAATCATTGCCAATATAAAAAGGCAAAACCTTTGATTTTTTTCCGTCAATTGACTGATAGGCAACAGTTACAGCAACGGTATCTGTAATGCCGTTGCGGAAATCGAATCCTGCATTGGCACTTGCGGCAAAAGCCGTATAAGCCTTTGTACCCATTACAGAAGAATTTTTATGAGTATCAAAATCTACGGCAAAACCGATTGTCGTACCGACTTTTGCATCCTGTAAACCGTTAAATGAAAAACCGGCATAAATATTGTGATGACCGTATTTGGCATCCGTAAAATTGTTGGCAACACCATTTTCACCTGTTTCATCTTCAGGCTGATTTAAACCGCCAAATTCACCAACATATTTAACGCCTGCACCAAAAAATTCCGTTTCATAGCTGGCACCAAATTGGAACGGACCGTAAGAACCTTTTTTGATAAGGCCGTTCTGATTCCATACTTTTCCGTCAAGTCCGGCGCCGTCACTTTCCTTAATTGTATCAGCAGCGACACCGCCGCCTATCCAAAGTCCTTCTATGCCGGTAAAACCTGCATAAATGCCAGAACGGAAAGCATTGATTTTATTTTCTTTACCAGTTATATCGGCAATAATAATATCACCGGCATTTTCATCTTCCCACGCAATATCCGAACCAAAATCTTTGTTAAGACCTTCGTGTGAACCAACTTTAATTTCAAGCCCGTCAAACGGTTTAATAAGCGCAGCCGCTGCAAATTCATTTGAAAAATGCCACTGCGGTTTTATATTCAATATAGATTCCTGAGCTGTATCTTTAGTTTTTGCATCAAGCCGAACCCTGCCCCAAACTGTCGCACGACCGTCAGCTGTTTCACCAGTTCCTTCAATTTCTTCCCGGAAAAAATTTTCATCGGAAAAACCCCACTGATTTGATTCACCATCAACATAAATTTCCGGTGAAGTAGACAGCGTGCTGGAAATTTCCACTGTCTGTGCAAATGCAGCAGAAAACAAAGCACCTGCTG
>JAKSTR010000169.1 GCA_024402495.1 Treponemataceae bacterium | reverse complement strand
CAGAAAAAATGACAGGTTCGGCGATTGGTGCTGTTTTTATGGTATTTTTGCTTGGTCCTGCAATAAGCGCAATAGGCAAATGGATGCAGAAGCGCTTTGCTATTTTCAGGGAAGAATAACGGTTTTATTCGTGCGGAGGGTTTAATACCCCGACGCCTGCGGCAAGATTGTTGATTTAGCGCAGAAAAAAGGCACTTCAATTATGAAGTGCCTTTCGTTTTTTACAGGCTAGTCACGCCAGCCTTCGTATTTTTCACATTCCAAAATTTCTCGTGCCTTTTTCACGCTTTCCGCCGTCGGGCTTTCCAAATCTTTCAGCACGTAGTCAATGCCCAAATCCTTGTATTTAACCGCGCCCAACCCGTGATACGGTAAAATTTCCACGCGCTGAACATTGTGCAAAGTGCGTATAAAATCCCGGGTTTTTATTAAATATTCTTCTTTGTCCGTAATGCCCGGCACAAGCACGTGCCTAATCCAAATCGGCTTTTTTATTTCATCAAGATAGGCAAACATTTCGCGGATATTTTTGCCGCTCTGACCGGTCAGCTTTATGTGTTCTTCTTCGTCAATGTGCTTAATGTCCATAAGAACGGTGTCCGTTACGTCCATCAGCTTCTGGAATTTTTCAAACCATTCGCCGTCTTTTCTAAACGGCGCACCGCTTGTATCGATGCAGGTATTTATGCCGCGCTGTTTTGCCTTTGTAAAAAGTTCCAGCAAAAAATCCAGCTGAAAAAGCGGTTCGCCGCCGCTTACAGTTATTCCGCCCTTTTTGCCCCAATAGGTTTTGCAGCTTTCAGCTTCGTCCAAAAGCTGGTCAGCCGTGTAATCTTTTCCGTCTGCTAAATTCCACGAATCCGGATTGTGGCAGTATTTGCAGCGCAGGGGGCAGCCTGCAAAAAATATAATAAAGCGTACGCCAGGGCCATCAACGCTACCAAACGATTCAAGTTGAAATACTTTACCCATGGAAACCTCCGGTGTGGAAAAATATGAAAAATTAAAAAAATACCGCCCGGCACTTCGATAAGCTCAAGTGACCGAGCGGTTTTATTCAGCCTAACCGCGAAAAACTGCCGGGCAGCATTCGCGGTTATCTCTCTATCAATTACAAATTACAGAGAAGCGTGGCAAGTACGAGCGATAACGTCGTCCTGCTGTTCTTTTGTAAGGTTGATGAAGCGTACAGCATAACCAGATACACGAACTGTGAAGTTAGCATATTCAGGTTTTTCTGGGTGAGCCTGACAATCCTTAAGTTTTTCAACACCGAATACGTTAACGTTAAGGTGGTGAGAACCCTGTGAGAAGTAACCGTCAAGAACGTTTACAAGGTTGTCAATGCGTTCGTTTTCATCGTGACCAAGAGCCGACGGGTTGATTGTCTGTGTGTTAGAAATTCCGTCCAAAGCGTATTTGTAAGGAACTTTAGCAACAGAGTTCAAAGATTTTACGAGACCTTTTGTTTCTGCACCGTAAGATGGGTTTGCACCTGGTGAGAATGGTTCGCCAGCTTTGCGTCCGTCAGGCAATGAACCGGTAGCTTTTCCGTATACAACGTTTGAAGTAATTGTAAGGATTGAAGTTGAAGGTTCTGCATTGCGGTATGTAGGATGCTTTTCAATTTTTGCCATAAAGGTTTTAAGCAGCCAAACTGCAATTTCGTCTGCGCGGTCATCATCCTGTCCGTAGCGCGGGAAGTCGCCTTCGATTACGAAATCTTTTGCCATTCCCTTAACGGTTTCAAGAACTTCACCAGTTTTCTTGTTCTTAACCTGAACGTCTTCGCGGATAACTTTAACTTTTGCATATTTAATAGCAGAAAGTGAGTCAACTACGTGAGAGAAACCGGCAATACCAGTTGCGAATGTTCTCTTAACGTTTGTATCTTCAAGAGCCAATTCAGCAGCTTCGTAGTAGTATTTGTCGTGCATGTAGTGGATTGCGTTCAATGTATTTACATACAAATCTGCAAGCCATTCAAGCATTGCGTCATATTTGCGGATAACTTCGTTGTAATCGAGGTATTCTGAAGTGATTGGAGCCAGTTCCGGACCAACCTGAACACCAGGAGTAAGACCGCAGCCTTCGTCGCGACCGCCGTTGATTGCGTAAAGAAGAGCTTTAGCAAGGTTAGCGCGTGCACCGAAGAACTGCATTTCTTTACCAGTCTGTGTTGCAGAAACACAACAGCAGATTGAATAGTCATCTCCCCAGATCGGGCGCATGATTTCATCGTTTTCGTACTGGATTGAAGAAGTATCAATTGAAACTTTTGCACAGTATTTACGGAAAACTTCTGGCAGGCGTTTTGAATACAGAACTGTCATGTTTGGTTCTGGAGAAGGCGACATGTTTTCCAGTGTGTGGAGGAAACGGTAGTCGTTCTTTG
>JAKSTR010000168.1 GCA_024402495.1 Treponemataceae bacterium | reverse complement strand
AAAGCAGGTTTCGGGAAAACTTTTTTACACTTTGAAAAGGTCTATTTCCTTGCCAATTTCTTTAATGGTGTCAGTAACTTCCCGGGAAATTGAATGCAGGCGTGCGCCGGTTTCGTTAATCATTTTTGCGCCAACCGTCATTTCGCTCATGCTGTTCTTAATAACCTGCGTCGATTCCTGCAGCGACTGCATTTCGGTAAGTACGGTTTTGTTGCCTTTTGCCATTTCTGCTGACGCGGTACGAACTTCGGCGGTGCTTTCGTTCATGGAATGAAGTGCGCTTAAAATTTGCTTGGAACCTGCCTGCTGTTCGCTCATTGCAAGGCGCAGCTGCTGCACAACCTGGTCAGTCTGCTGAATGCGTGCGCTTACGTTATTAAAAGTATTTTCAGAATCCTGCGAGGCAACTACAACCAGTTCAATTGCATTGCTGATTTTGTTAAGTTCTTCGCCGATTGTACGCGACTGTTCTGACGAAGTTTCTGAAAGTTTACGGATTTCGTCTGCAACAACGCTGAAACCTTTACCGGCGTCGCCTGCGTGCGCAGCTTCAATTGCCGCGTTCATTGCAAGCATATTTGTCTGCGACGCAAGGCTTGCAATGGCTTCGTTTGCTTCCTGCAGCATTGCAGACTGCGCCGCAATTGTTCTTACGGTTTCGTTAACGTTGCTCTGCTTTTCAATGCCGTCTTTTGCATCGCTTTGCAGCTCGGCAAATTCGGCAGACATTTTACCAATGGCAGTATCAACCGAATTGATGTTTCCAATCATCTGTTCAACTGCCGAAGAAGCTTCGCTGACACCGGCGGACTGGGTCATAATCATTTTTTCAAGGGTGTTTATGCTGTCTGCAATTTTTGTAACCGCACCGGCAGTTTCGTCTACGCTTTCCGCCTGGTTCTGCACCAGATTGCTGCAGCTTTCGATGTTGCAAAGAATTTCCGTAATGGAACAGCCGGTGTCTTCTACGCTTTGCTTTAGTTCAACTTCGGCTTTGGTAAGTTTGTTCTTGCTTTTTTTAACGTTGCTGATAATCTGCTGCAATTTGTTAACGAAATGGTTAAAACCGTCTACCAGACTGCCGATTTCGTCGTTGCGGTTTACGTTTATGCGCTGGGTTAAGTCTGCGTCGCCCTGCGAAATGCCGATGATTGTTTTTTCTACTATTTTTATTGGCGTAACAATGCGCTGCAAGGCAAAAATGCTGAAAGCCAGAATGCAAATGAAAATTACTGCGCCCAGAATAAAAATAATGGACAGAATTGAACGCGAAGCTTCGTGCATCTGCACAACAGGCACTTCAATACCCAGCGACCAGCTTGTTTCCGGCACCGGTGCGTAAATTACAATTTTTTCCCCGTCAACCGCCTTGTAATAGTCAAAACCTTCCTTTCCGTCGGTCATGTTCTGGGCAATCTGCTGCAGTCCGCTTGTTCCGACAAAATTTTCCTTAAGGAAGTTTACGTTCATTACATATTCGTCGTTCCAGTGGGCAAGCACGCTGCCGTCGCCAGCAAGCAGAAAAGCCCTGCCGTTTTTGCCGACGGAAATGTTGCTTATAACCGCCTTTATCTGGTCAGGAAAAACGCTGGCGGCAAAAATACCGAAAGTCTTGCCGTTTGCGTCTTTTGCCGCCTTGCTTACCATATAAACGGTACGGCTCAATGCGCGCGAATACAGCGGTTCGCTGATAAACGAATCCAGAGAACCAACCATAAGGCGTCTGTAATAGTCACGGTCTGCAATATAGGTGCTTGCCTGGTTTCCCAGCTGAAAAGTATTGCCGTCGTCGGCTGCAAAAAAGGTATTGCCAAAGCGCGGATTTGCAAGATTGCGGTTTTCGTCAAGCCATGCCTTTACTTTTTCGGCATCGCCGGTTTTTACAACGCCAGCATCTGTAAAAATGCGCAGGTCATTTACCATTGCGTTATTCCAGTTTGCAATTTCGCCGGTACGTGCCTGTACAATCTGCTGGCAAAGCGCAATGTACTGCCGCGTGTTTACTTCAGAAACTTTCCTGAAAATCCAGAAAGTCTGAAAAGAAATGAAAACAGAAAGGGTTATAAAAATACCCGAAATGAAAAATATACTGATTTTAGAGCGTTTTTTTTCCGGAAGTTTTTCTGCTTTTTCTTCTATTAAATTCTCATTACTTTCGTTCTGGTCACTTGAATTTAATTTGTTTAACTCTGCTTCAAATTCCTCAAGCAAATCTGACATTGTTTTTTTTCTCCTATAAAACCGCGCCGGTCACACAACAGAATCGCTTTGTGCGGCGCAACACTTTGCAAAACAATTCCCCAATAATTTTACAAAGTTCCTTATGTTACCATGATATAGCAGCAAGTGTGAATTACTTGCAATTATTTGCACCGCTTAAAGCCCAAATGAAAGAGTATTAGTAGTACATTTGTAATCGTAAAAACCGCCGCCCGTGTGGCAGGGGAAAGAAAAATAA
>JAKSTR010000167.1 GCA_024402495.1 Treponemataceae bacterium | reverse complement strand
CGTTTCCTTTCATATTGAAAATTCCTTGAATTTTTCTTATTATTTAGCGCACTTTACAAAAGTGCATGGAGAAACAATGGAATTTACACAAGAATCAATTGATGCCTTAGTGGTAAACGAAGTCGAAATCATGAATCGTATTGCCAAAGAACTGGGTATCCGCACACAGCAAGTTTCTGCTGTTATTTCACTGGTAAACGAAGGTTGTACCATTCCTTTTATTTCGCGTTACCGCAAAGAAGCGCATGGTTCGCTGGACGAACTGCAGGTACGTGAATGTGACCACAACTTTAAATCATACACAAACCTAGAAACCCGCCGTCTTGAAATTGTAAGAGGCATTTTTGCCGCCAGTAAGCTTACCGAAAGTCTTTACGAAAACGTAATGAAAGCTACAACTTTGACCGAGCTTGAAGACCTTTGGGCACCTTTCAAAAAGAAAAAGAAAACCCGCGGCATGCAGGCAATTGAACGCGGTCTTGAACCGCTTGCAGATTTTATGCTTGAAGCAACAAAAGAAGAAGTTGAAGCAAAAGCCAAGGAATTTGTAAAAACTGATGCCAAAGCAGAAGAACTTAACGTACCTAACGAAGAAGCCGCAATTAAAGGCGCACAGGATATTCTTGCAGAACGCGTTTCGCAGGATACAGATTTGCGCAGCAAGGTTCACGATTTTTATCTTGCAACCGGCAACGTACAGGTTAAAGGCGTTGGCGATGAAAAAGAAATGGAAGCTTCGGTTTACCAGATGTACTGGGATTATTCTGAAGCGCTTAACCAGATTAAGCCGCACCGCATTCTTGCCATTAACCGCGGCGAACGCGAAGGCAAGCTTGACGTTACAATCGATGTAGACGTTGACGGCGCAATTGAACTGCTTAAAAAGAACTTAAAGCCTGTAAACAGCTACCACGCCGAAGCAATTGAAGACGGTCTGGTTCGCCTGCTTTCGCCAGCCGTTGTACGCGAAATCCGTGGCGATCAGGGCGATGAAGCCGACAGCCACGGTATTGGCGTTTTCAGCGAAAACCTTAAAAACCTTTTAATGTCGCCGCCAATTAAAGGCACGCGCGTTTTGGGCGTTGACCCTGGTATCCGTACCGGAACAAAATGCGCCGCCCTGGACGAAACCGGCAAATATCTTGGATATTTCTTAATCAAGCAGGTTGCAGACCCGACAGGTTCTGCAATGGCAGTAAAAGAAGCCATCAAAAAATACAACATTCAGCTGGTTGCAATCGGCAACGGTACCGGCACAAAAGAAGTTCAGGACGTTGTATCTAAAGTTATCAACGAATTCTGCCCTGACGTTTTGTATACCGTTGTTGATGAATCTGGCGCTTCTGTATATTCTGCAAGCGACACTGCACGCGAAGAATTCCCGGATCTGGACTTGACGATTCGCGGTGCCATCAGCATGGGTCGCCGCCTTCAGGATCCGCTTGCAGAACTTGTAAAAATCGACCCTAAGGCAATCGGCGTTGGTCTTTATCAGCACGACGTTAACCAGAAACGCCTTTCTGAAACTCTGGACGAAGTTGTAGGTTCGGTAGTAAACCAGGTTGGCGTAAACCTTAACACCGCTTCTTACCACCTTTTGAAATATGTTTCTGGCATTAACGGTACTCTGGCTAAAAAAATCGTTGCCTACCGCGATGAACACGGAAAAATCGTAAGCCGCGAAGAACTGCACAAAGTTTCCGGCCTTGGCCCTAAAGCATTTGAACAGTGCGCCGGTTTCTTAAAAATCCCAGAAAGTGCAGATCCTCTGGACAACACATGGGTTCACCCAGAAAACTATGACGCAGCCCGCGAAATTTTGCCTTTGGTACAGGAAAAGAAAGACCTTACCGCTGCACAGCGCGACGCAATTAAAGAAAAATACAAGCTGGGCGATACAACAATCAGCGATATTATTGAAGAACTTAAAAAGCCAAACCGCGACCCTCGCGACGGTTACCCGAAACCGATTATGCAGAAAGGCGTTGTAACTTTTGAAGACCTTAAAGAAGGCATGATGGTTACCGGCAAAATTAAGAATGTTGTTGACTTTGGTGCTTTTGTTGATATTGGCATTAAAGAAACAGCCCTTCTGCACATCAGCGAACTTAGCGACACCTATGTTTCTGACCCGATGGAAGTTTTGAAAGTTGGCGACGTAAAAGAATGCCGCATTATCGGTCTTGATACCGTACGCCGCAGAATCAGCCTTTCGCTTAAAAGCGATTCTGCTTCGCGCGTTGGTAACGGCGGCGCTGGTCTTGCAGGCAGCACTGGCGGAGAAGGCACTAAACGCAAGGTTGTAGTGCGCAAAGCCGGTACAGGTTCTGCCGCCGCAAAAACAGGCGATGCCAAACCAGCCGGTCAAAAGCCGCGCCGCGATTTTAGCAATTCTGGTTCTGGCGACGGAATGACTTACAACCCGTTTGCAGCATTGCTTAAAAAATAATTTTTAGCTTTCTGCAATTTG
>JAKSTR010000166.1 GCA_024402495.1 Treponemataceae bacterium | reverse complement strand
ATCAGGGCTTCGGGAAAATGTTTAACCTTATATCAGGCCTTTCATCAGTTCGGCAACGGCAACCGGTACGCTGATTGTTATTAAGGCGCCGCTGCCTTCTTCGCTTTCCAAATCAAACTCTATCTGGTCTTCGTAAAACATTTTAAGGCGCAAAGCCGCGTTCAATATGCCGATGCTTTTATTTTCCTGAAGCATTTCAATCGTTACATCGTTCATCTGCTGGTTCAAAAGCTTAACGCGCTCTTCGCTCATGCCGTTGCCCGTGTCTTCAATTTCCATTACCAGATTATTTTCTTCTATAAATATGCGCACAAAAATCCATCCGGCGCTCGTTTTCGATTCCATTCCGTGAACGCACGCATTTTCAACAAAAGTAACCAGCGCAAGTTTAGGCACCCTGAAAGAATCGCAGTTTTCGGCAACTTCAATCTGATAATTCAGCTTGTCGCCGAAACGGTATTTTTGCAGTTCAAGGTAAGCTTCAATAAACGAAAGTTCTTTTTCAATTTTTACCGTATCGTTGCCCCACTCCACATTCTGCCTTTCCATAAGCGCAAGCTTTTCTACCATGTCCGCGGTTTCGTATTCCTGCTTTAAAACGCTGTGCATGCGAATGCTTTCCAGTGCGTTGAACAGAAAATGCGGATTTATCTGGCTGTAAAGTGCCAGAAGTTCAGCTTTTTGCCGGGCAAGGTTAACTTCCTGCTGTTTCAGCTTGTTAACGTATTCGGTTTCAATCATTTCGTTCATGCGCTGAACCATTTTGTTGTAGCTTTTCATCAAGCCGGTAATTTCATCGTTGCCGCTGACATCGGGCAAAAGTTCAAGCTTGCTTGTCTGGTTAAAATCGTCGGTAATGATTTGCTGCATTTTTTCAATGCGCTGGCAAAAAGACTTGTTTATAAACTGCATTATTGCATAAGGTATGAAAATATTAAAAAGCAGAATAACCAGAAAAAACTTGTAATTATCTTTAATTGAAGAAATTACCACGTTTTGTTCAGAAACTACGTAAACATCGTAGCTGGCACTGTGATAGTCATAAACTTTGTGAATTGCCGACTGATTGATGATTTTCTTCTGAATTGTGGCAAACGGCGCAGAAGTACCGCCGTGCCCGTCGTTGCTGAACAGAACCATAT
The DNA here is from genome assembly GCA_024402495.1 of Treponemataceae bacterium. Classification (GTDB taxonomy): domain Bacteria; phylum Spirochaetota; class Spirochaetia; order Treponematales; family Treponemataceae; genus UBA1240. The sequence goes on along the minus strand of JAKSTR010000166.1, from coordinate 1,334 downwards.
CGCCAAGACAGACGTAAACCAGCGAAGAATAATGCGCGCTTACAATACTGCGCAGCATTGCATCATAATCCAAATCCAAATGAACGACGCTTTTTCCTGTGCCGCGGTGATAATAATCCATGCGGTGGCTGAGGGAAAGGTTTCGCTTTGCCTTGTAGCCTTTGTCCTCGTATTCGGCGTACAAAGTGTATTCGTAATCGTTTGCAAAAACAGCCTTGTACCATTCTTTATTTTCAACTTCTTCTACCCGATGAAAAAGCCCGCCGTTATTCATGCTGGGGTTGTCGCAATAAAGTACCACGCTGCTTGGATGCCGCCCCATGCTTGTTTCAAACAGGGAATCTTCTATAAATTCCAGATATTTCTGGTAATAATCAAGCGAATCTGCAAAATCGGTTTCAATAAATTCGTTTACAAAACGGTTGCTGTAAATATTGTTAATCAGTTCAACAGAACGGGTTAAGTTTGTGTTAACCGTATACGCTACCGATTCTGCCGTGGCATTCATTTCCTGCACGGATTCGCTTTTTACCGCACTTATAATAGAAGAAACCAGCAAAAAATCCGTAATGAACAGGGGCAAAATAACGCAGAAAATCTGAATCATTAAAAGCTTTTTGTTAAGGCTGAGCTTGTTGAGGTATTCTACAATTTTTGAATCTACAGAAAATCTTTGTACCGGCATTGCTTACAGTATAAACGCAAACTGCAAAATTTTGAATATGCCAAAACTCAAGCCAGACCGCAAAAACGCAAAGCAGAAGCAAACGCCATCTGCGCAAAACTGAAAAAAACACGCCCGCTATCCAGATGATATTAAGGCTATTGAGATAATTCACACGTGTTGACAAATTGCCAAAACGCCTGCAAAATATTTTTTAACGCCGTTTTATATAAACGGCTTGTTCGTCAGGAGGAACTTATGGCATCGATGAAAAGCTCATTAAAATCAATGGACTGGGGCTTGAAACTTATTTTAACAGTTATTTACGACATTTACGGCATTCTTACACGCTTGTCCAGCGGAAAAATTCTGCCAATCATCATCGCAATCTGCCAGATTTTTTCGGTAAACTTTTTCGGCATTTTCTGGGTAATTGATTTGATTACAGTAATCTGCAAAAAGAAAGTAAGCTTTCTGGCTTAACTGAAGACGAAAAATAATTTTTGTCTTTAATTAAACAGGATTTCGAGTTTTAAATATTTGTCATCCCGAAAAGAATTCAGCATGACAATGTGTTATTTTTGAATGAACAGGTGTCATCCCGAACTTGTTTTGGGATCTGCTTTTGGCAATAAATCAGATGCTGAACTGAATTCAGCATGACAATGTG
>JAKSTR010000165.1 GCA_024402495.1 Treponemataceae bacterium | reverse complement strand
TATCAAAGGCAGATTCCGAAACGAGTTCGGAATGACACAATGAATAAAGCAAAAGCCCGGCACAGGTTCGGGCGGATTTTTTAAGGTTTCTTTTACCGGTTTACAATTTCCGCTATATTGCAAAATATCGCAAAATATGTCAAAATCTGCAAACACTTTTCTATAATTTCAATCAAGCAATAAGTAGTTAAAACAGAAAGTAGATATTAAGGAGGCTTCTAAAATGGAAGCGGATATTACCTCTCGTATGGCAGATTTGGTTATACAAATTGGTGTAATCATTTTTGCAGTGCGTTTCTTTGGTTTTTTGGCAAAAAAAGTTCACATTGCCCCAGTTCTTGGTGAATTGCTTGCTGGTGTTGTTTTAGGCCCTTACGCCTTGGGTGCAATTTCTTTGCCGGGCTTTCCAGAAGGTCTTTTCCCGTTAAACTCTGCTTCCCTAGCCGTATCGCCAGAACTTTACGGCTTTTCAATGGTAGCTTCTATCATATTGCTTTTTGCATCTGGGCTTGAAACTGACCTTGCCCTGTTCCTGCGCTATTCTGTAGCAGGCGGCGTAATCGGTATCGGCGGCGTTGCCTTCTCGTTTGTTATTGGCGATGTCTGCGGAATGCTGCTTTTGGGCTGCGGCTTTATGGACGTGCGCTGTCTGTTTTTGGGCATTATGTCTACTGCAACTTCGGTTGGTATTACGGCACGCATTTTGTCAGACAAAAAGAAAATGGATTCGCCGGAAGGCGTAACAATTCTGGCAAGCGCCGTTTTTGACGATGTTCTGGGTATTATTTTGCTTGCCATCGTTATGGGTATTGCCGCTGCGGTAAACAGTGCAAGCGGCGCTGTTACGATTGACGGAAAACAGATTGCACTTATCGCTTTGCGTGCATTCAGCATCTGGCTGGTTGTTACCGCATTGGGCTTAATTTTTTCAAAGAAAATTGCCAATTTCCTGAAGCTTTTCAAGCACACATTCGATTTTTCAATTGCGGCTTTAGGTTTGGGCTTGCTTTTGGGCGGCTTTTTTGAAAAACAGGGTCTCGCAATGATTATCGGTGCTTATGTAACCGGGCTTTCACTTTCAGGTTCGGACATTGCCGCAATCATTCAGGAACGCATTCACGGTCTGTACGAATTTTTTGTACCGGTTTTCTTTGCCGTTATGGGTATGATGGTTAATGTTGGCGAACTGATGTCTAAGCAGGTTCTGGTATTTGGCGCAATTTACAGCGTTACCGCAGTTCTTGCAAAAGTGATTGGCTGTGGTTTGCCGGCAATGGCGTTTGGCTTTAACCTTAAAGGCGGTTTGCGCATTGGCTGCGGTATGGTTCCGCGCGGCGAAGTTGCCTTGATTATTGCCGGCATCGGTTTAACAGCCGGTATTCTTGATGAACAGATGTTCGGCGTTGTAATTCTGATGACACTTGCAACAACTCTGGTTGCGCCGCCACTTATCAGTTCTTCTTTGTCTGTTCCGGGCAAAGGTACCAAAAAAGAAACCCGTTCCAGCGACAACACGACTTTTTCGTGGGATTTTGGTACGGACGAAATTGCAGACCTTGTTATTGATATGCTTTTGAAAGAACTTAAAAACGAAGGTTTTTATGTTCAGATGATGAATATTGACGAAGGTTTGTCGCAGGCTCGCAAGGGCGACATTTCGCTTTCCATTACAGAAATGGAATCGGTTGTTACGATTGAAACCAGCGTTGAAGATGCGGGCTTTGTTAAAAATTCAATTTACGAAGTTGTACTGCGCCTTGGTGACATGATTCAGAGCCTTAAACAGAATTGTGCGCCGATTAAACCTTCCATGCTTGACCCGGAAAACGATGCCTGCCGCACTGACCCGGATGTTTTGAAGCTTTTGAGCCCTGAAATTGTAAGCATGCACTTAAAGGGCACTACAAAAGACGAAGTTTTGCAGGAAATGGTAATGATTCTTTCTAACAGCGGTCTGGTACGCGACTGGCAGATGGTTCTGGACGACGTAAAATCGCGCGAACAGATTATGAGTACCGGTATGCAGCGCGGCGTTGCTTTCCCGCACGCAAAATCGGACGGCGTTGTTTCTACCTGTATCGCGATTGGTATTGCACCGCAGGGCGTTCCTTTTAACAGTTTTGACGGCGAAGATTCTCGCTTCTTTGTAATGATTGTTTCTCCGCGCAAAACTTCTTCGCCGCACATGCTTCTGCTTTCTTCAATGAGCTTTATTTTGCGCGATTCGGCAGTTGTTGAAAAACTGATTGCCTGCCCGAACGCAGAAAAAATGCTTGATATTATGAAAGAAGTTGCAGCAACAAATCCTGCAAAACATTGAAGGTTTGAGTTTTTTCAAAAACTCTTCTTTTGGAAAAACATGAAAGCCTTAATGTCAGAAACAGAAGAAAATTAATATAGATAAAACCGCAGAATTGGGAATTTTTTCAGTTTTCTGCGGTTTTTTTGTTTTCAGGTCAAATATCGAGTTCAAGGTTTTTGTCATTCCAGAATCAA
>JAKSTR010000164.1 GCA_024402495.1 Treponemataceae bacterium | reverse complement strand
AATTTTAATATAAATATCAATATTTTTCACTTTTTTAGCCCAAAACCAGAAAAAATTGCGCTTTTTTAACCCTTAATGTAAACTTAAAAAGCTACCGCTTGAATATTTGGTTTTATATATAGACTGAACATTGCTTCATCAATGTTCCAAAAACAGCCGCAGGCAGGCACTGATATAAAAAAAATACGCTGTGCGAAGCACGAGTCTTTTTTTATATCAGGGACTGACGGAGGGCTGTTTTTATAAAATTTATAAAACTCAATATTCAGGCTAAATACTTTTTAGAGGTTCAACATGAAAAAATTCAGCAAATATTTTTTAGGCATTTCTGTTTTTGCAGCAGCATTTTGCCTTTTTGCGTGCAAGCAGCCGGCACCAAAATCGGCAGTACCGGAAGGAATGTCGCTGGTGTGGGCAGACGAATTTGACTACGACGGCGCACCGGACGACAGCAAATGGGATTATTCACTTGGCAACATAAACGGCTGGGGCAATGCGGAAATTCAAAAATACACCAAAAATAAAGAAAACGTTTACGTTTCCAACGGCGTAATGACAATTACCGCCCTTCGCACCGACCCGAAATCCAATGCGTGGACAAGCGCCCGCGTAAAAACCCAGTACAAGGCAAGCTGGGATCACGGCTATATTGAAATCTGCGCAAAACTGCCCCAGGGCGTTGGCACGTGGCCTGCAATCTGGATGCTGCCGAATGCCGAAAAATACGGCGGCTGGCCGCGTTCCGGCGAAATTGACATTATGGAAATGGTCGGATTTGATCAGGACGTAATCCATACTTCAATGCACACTTTGGCTTTTAACCACAAAAACAATACCCAAAAGACCAAACACGAAAAATTCAAAAATACAACCACCCAGTTTCACACTTACGCAATTGACTGGACAGACGACTACATTAAATGGATTATTGACGGCGAAGTTTTTTACGAAGTTGAAAATCCGCACCAAAGCTGGCAGGAATGGCCTTTTGACATTCCTTTCTATTTGATTATGAATATTGCAATTGACGGCACATGGGGCGGTCAGCAGGGCGTAGACCCTAAACTGCAAAAAGCCCAGATGGTTGTTGATTACGTAAGGGTTTACCAGTAAAAACTGAAAACTAAGGCACAGGTCTGGCACCTGCGCCTTTTATTTTGCCCTTTATAAAAGCCCCGGTTTGTGCTAGGCTGAAACAACACTTTTTATAAGGAAAAAATTATGTACGTTACTTGCTTAGATTTGGAAGGTGTACTCGTTCCAGAAATTTGGATTGCATTTGCAGAAGCTTCAGGAATTCCAGAGTTTAAGCGCACAACACGCGAAGAACCTGATTACGACAAATTAATGAAATGGCGCATTGGCCTTTTAAAAGAACACAATCTGGGTTTAAAAGAAATTCAGGCAACAATTGAAAAAATAGACCCGCTGCCAGGCGCAAAAGAATTTTTAGACGAATTGCGTTCAATCAGTCAGGTAATTATTTTAAGCGATACTTTTTCTGAATTTGCGGCGCCGCTGATGAAAAAACTTGGCATGCCGACAATTTTCTGCAACAACTTAAGCGTAGATGAAAACGGAATGATTACCGGTCACAATATGCGCCAGCAGAACGGCAAATATCACGCAGTAAAAGCCTTGCAGTCAATCGGCTTTAAAACAATTGCCGCCGGCGATTCTTTTAACGACCTTGAAATGATAAAAAATTCTCATGCCGGTTTCCTGTTCCGTCCGCCAAAGCACATTCAGGAAGAATACAGCCAGTTTAAGACCTTTACCGAATACGGCGATTTTCTGGCGGCTATCCGCAGCGTAATTGAAGCCGATGCCTGATTTTAATCAGATTGCGTGCAATTTTGGCAGTTCCCGGCTTGAAAGCCAGATGCGCTTTATTGCAGAAGTAGACAAGGTAAAGCAGGTTCTGCGCCGCACGCTTTTAACGGACAAAAGCCGCCGTGAAAACGATGCGGAACATTCATGGCATCTGGCACTGATGGCGCCAGTTTTGCAGGAATATGCCGCCGAGCCGTTCAACATGGAACACGTGCTGAAAATGGTGATTTTTCACGATTTGATTGAAGTTTATGCCGGCGATACTTTTGCCTTTGACAAAACCGGCAATCTTGACAAGGAAGAACGTGAAAAAGCCGCCGCAGACAAGCTGTTTGCAATTCTGCCGCCTGAACAGGGTTCCGAATTCAGAGCCTTATGGGAAGAATTTGATGCAATGCAGACTGCCGATGCAAAATATGCCGCGGCATTAGACCGGCTGCAGCCATTTTTGCACAACGCCCTTACAGACGGGCATACGTGGCGGCTGGGCAAAGTTACCAGACAGGATGTGATGCACCGCATGCAGCCAGCAATTGACGCATTGCCCGGTATTGCACCGTTTATTTTGTCCACAATTGAACAGCACATTGCAGAAGGCATCATTCTGCCAGACTAAGCAGTAAAAAACGCGCCGTGTTTTGGGTGAAAACGCGCCGAGAATTTTTTAAAAC
>JAKSTR010000163.1 GCA_024402495.1 Treponemataceae bacterium | reverse complement strand
CCGGCGGCGACGCACACAAGGACGTTCTTTTAGTATTCTATGCCGAAAAGTACACTGCAAGCGGCAGCGGCGGCGCAACATACTATAAAGCATGGAAAGTCGACAGCGTAGTAAAATTGGGAACATTGGACAGCGTAAATCAGAGTATCGACTTCGACCTTGCGCTTAACAAGCATGTAACCGGAGCCGTAACAATCGCGGCAGGCGTACCAACATGGGTGGCCGGAACATGGAACGGCGACACATTCACACCAACAGCCGGTTAATGAATGATTGACTTAAAAAAGGCAAGGCTCCCGCAGGCAGTAAAGGTCGGCGGGAGTTTTTACAAAATACACACAGACTACAAATATATATTAAGGTTCCGCGAATTATTACAAGACCGAACGGCAGGCTTAACGGCTTTCGATTTTATGTATATAAACGAAATACCGGCCGGACGTTTGGAGGGAATAACCGCGATATATGATTTTATGAACCCGCCGCGAGAATTACCACGCAGCACGGGCGAGGAATCCGGCGACATTGTATTAGATTATGACAAAGACGCCCCATATATTTACGCCGCATTTTTGGAACAATACGGCATAGACCTAGTAGACACGCGCCTGCATTGGTACAAGTTTTTAGCGCTATTACACGGACTACACGACACAGAATTAAACCGCATTATAGCGGCACGACTTTGGAAACCAAACGGAAAAAACGGCGAATACGAGAAACGCCAGCAAAAGCAATATGAGGCTTGGCGACTACCGCAACCGGAGGACAACGAACCGGACGAGGCTTTAGACGATTTTTTAGCACAATTAGAGGGGTAAACAATGGCAGACGGCGAAGTAAAAATAGATACCAAATTAGACACCAGCGGGCTAGACAAAGGCCTCAAGGATATGAAAAACAAGCTGGACGGAGCCGGCAAAACATTAGACGCAGGAGCCAAAAAAGGAAAAGGCTTTGCAGATAATTTAAAAGGAATCAGCACCGGAGCCGTAGCAGCAGCCGGAGCCGTAGCAGGCGTAGCCGTAGCAGTAAAAAAAACGGTTGACGTATTAAACGATTGCGCCGCAGCGTATCGCGTACAGAAAAACGCCGAGGAGGCGCTGCAGATCGCCGCCAAAAATAACCCATATTTGAACGACGAAAGCGTTTATAATTTGCGCAATTTTGCCAGCGAATTACAAAGCCTTTCAGAAATCGGCGACGAAGTAAGCCTGCAAGTAATGAGCCAGCTGGCAGCAACCGGCCGCAATGAAGAACAAATCATGCAAATTATGAGCGCAGCCGCAGACATGGCCGCCGTTACGGGGCAGGATCTAGCAAGCGCAGCGCAGCAGCTTAACGCCACATTAAACGGCAACGCCGGAGCATTAGGCCGCCAAATTGGCGCAATAAACAATTTAACAAAAGAAGAACTCGAAAACGGCAAGGCTATTGAATTAGTAGCCCAGCAGTATAAAGGCGCCGCAGCCGCTACCGCAGACGTAGAGGTGCAGCTTTCTAACGCATGGGGCGATTTTAAAGAAAATATCGGCCGAGGTTGGCAGAATGTAACCCAGCCCGTAAAACAATTCTTTCTTGACGTATTAAACGACATAAACGAGGCAACGGCAAAGACAAACGCCTTAAAAGACGCAAAAGGAAACGACACAGCCGGAACCGCAACCGCAGCAGATACAAAATTATTACTAGAGGACGCACAAAACCGCTTAACACAGCTGCAGGAATTAAACAAAAGCTATGTAAAAGAAACTACCGAAACCGTAAAAACATTAGAGGAATTGCAGGCAGAGTGGGACGCAAAATACGGTAAAATGAATCCACGCATGAGGCGCGACAGCGGCGCACCTGCCCGCCCTACATCTACCGGAACCACAAACAAAAAAGGCGGCGCTTATTTAGAGACAGCAGCGCAGGAAAACGAAAAGGAAATAGCACGCCTCGAAAAAGAAGTAGAACGCTTAACAAATCAGTATACAGAATTAAAAGACGCAGAGGACAAAGCCGCAGCAGCAGCGCAGGCAGCAGCAGACGCAGCCGACAAAAAAGCCGCAGCGCAGAAACGCGACGACGAGGCAGTAACATATATTAACGCCAATACTAAAGCATTGCAGGAACAAATAAAGGCCATGCAATTAAAGGCGGACGTCACCGGCAAAGAAGTAGACGCCGGCGAAATGTACAACGCGTATTTAAATTCCTATATTGAGTTAATCACAAAATCAAACGGCCTAGTAACAGAAAACAACCAAGCCGCAAAAAATAGGCTTGCTACATTGCAGGAATGGGCGAAAAAAGCCGCAGACGCAGCAACCGAAGAAGAACGGCTGGCAGCAGCACAAAAAGCGCAGACAGAGGCAGAAAAGCTGCTGGAAGAAATCAAAGGAACTACGGGCAATACATACATTGACGAATACAAAAAGCGTAATGACGAATTGGCAAAGCTGTCCGAGGATCTAAAAAATAATGAAGTATTAGACGAACAGCAGAAAACCGACGCCATGCTGGCAATAGATGAGGCTTACGCGCAGAATAAAAAAAATCTATGGGCGAACATTGCCGCAGATATAAACGGCTACACAGAACAAACCGCCGACATAGCGCAAAAGTTCGGCGATTTAATGCTTAAAAACGTACAGACAGAAACCGACCTCGAATTAGCAAAGCTGGACG
>JAKSTR010000162.1 GCA_024402495.1 Treponemataceae bacterium | reverse complement strand
GTCATTCCGAACTCGTTTCGGAATCTGCCTCAATTATATTGTTCGAGATAATTGAGCAGCACCGGCAAAATCAGACAATCCCGCAGTTTTGCAAGGCGAAACTGTGCCTTGTGCATAGATAATAGAATAGCACAAGCCTTGACAAAACACTTGAATGAATGTAGTTTTATTTATATGAACAATTGTTCATGTAAAAAGGAAGTAAAGCATGGAAGAAAACCAGCCCAGCGAATTAATCAATCCGCGGCTTGCAGAAATTGCTGAAATGCTGCCGGACGAAGAACTGATGTACGATTTGGCAGATTTGTTCAAGATTTTTGGCGATACAACGCGCATAAAAATCTTGTATTCACTTCGCGAATCAGAATTAAATGTTTCGTCGCTGGCAGAATTGCTGAAAATGAACCAGTCGGCAGTTTCTCACCAGCTGAAAATATTAAAACAGAGCAAACTGGTAAAATTCCGGCGCGACGGAAAAACCATGTATTACAGCCTTGCCGACGAACACGTTGTTACAATTATCGATCAGGGCATGGATCATCTTTCGGAATGAAACTGCCTTTGGCGTTCAACTAAAACCGGATATTTGAAAGGAGAAAAATATGGCTTGCAGTTGCTGTCATGACGACGAAAAAATAGAAAAAGAACACACCCATTGCGATGTGCATGAACACGAAGAACACGACCACGATGAAGATTGCTGTTGCGGTCATCACGACCACCACGGGCACTGCGACGATGACGATGACGATGATTGCGGCTGCGGCTGTTGCCATCATCACCATTCAGAAGAAGAGGGCGTTTTTGGCAAAGAACAGAAAATTACCGTAGTCCGCTGTATTGTCAGCGCAGTTTTGCTTGGCGCGGCAATGCTGATTGCCAGAAACATTCAGCTGCCAAAAGCCGTACAAATCGCGCTGTTTTTAATTCCTTATATTGTAATCGGTTACGATATTCTGCGCGAAGCATTTGAAAACATTCTGCACGGCGAAGTTTTTGACGAAAACTTTTTGATGTCAATCGCCACAATCGGCGCATTCTTTTTGGGCGAATACCCCGAAGCCGTTTTTGTAATGCTTTTTGCCCAGATAGGCGAATTTTTTGAAGATTACGCCGTCGGCAAATCGCGCAAATCAATCAGCGCCCTTATGGACATTCGCCCGGACAGCGCAAACGTAGAACGCGACGGCACCTTGCAGACAGTTTCTCCGGCAGAAGTAAAAATCGGCGAAATCATTGTAGTGCGCCCCGGCGAAAAAGTGCCCCTTGACGGCGTAATTACGGAAGGCGCAAGCGCAATTGATACAAGCGCATTAACCGGCGAATCCATGCCGCGCAACGTGCAGACCGGCGACACGGTACTTTCGGCAAGCATAAACCAGAACGCGCTTTTAAAAATCCGCGTAACCAGGGCTTTTGCAGAAAGCACCGCCAGCAAAATACTTGAAATGGTAGAAAACGCCAGCAGCAAAAAAGCCCAGAGCGAATCATTTATCCGCCGCTTTGCCCGGTATTACACGCCGATTGTGGTTGCTGCCGCAATTCTTGTTGCCGTTTTGCCGCCGCTGTTTTTTGCACAAAGCTGGGCAACATGGCTTAACCGCGCACTGGTATTCCTTGTAGTTTCCTGTCCGTGCGCACTGGTCATTTCAATTCCGCTTACCTTTTTTGCAGGAATCGGCTGTGCGTCTACAAAAGGCATTTTAATAAAAGGCGGCTGCTATGTTGAATCTCTGGCAAAGCTGGAAACTGCCGTTTTTGATAAAACCGGAACTTTGACAAAAGGCGTTTTTGCCGTTTCAAAAATTGTTCCCCAAAACGGCACGTCTCAGACCGAACTTTTGGAACTTGCCGCCCTTGCGGAAAGCCGTTCGACCCACCCGATTGCAAAGTCGCTGGTTGCGGCGTGCGGTACAACACCGGACACAAGCCGCATAGACAGTTTGATCGAAGTTGCCGGTAAAGGCATTAGCGCCGTTATTGACGGCAAAAACGTGCTTTGCGGCAACGCGGCTTTAATGCAGGCTAACAATATTTCAATTGAAAATGGCGAAGAACAGGCGGCTGGAACAATCGTTTATGTTGCCCAAAACGGCAAATATCTGGGTTTTGTGCTTATCAGCGACCAGATTAAGGAACAGACACCGAACGCAATGAAAATGCTTAAAGAAGTTGGCGTAAAGCAAACCCTTATGCTTACAGGCGATTCACAGAAAGTTGCCGCCGCCGTTGCAAAGCAAATTGGCATAGACGATTTTAAGGCAGAACTTTTGCCGCAAAACAAAGTTGAATGGGTAGAAAAGCTTTTGGCTCAAAAAGTGAATGCAAAAAGCAGGGGAAAACTGGCGTTTGTTGGCGACGGCATAAACGATGCGCCGGTTTTAAGCCGCGCGGATATTGGCGTTGCAATGGGCGCACTTGGCAGCGATGCCGCAATAGAAGCCGCCGATCTGGTTCTGATGGACGACAATCCTGAAAAACTGGCAGGCGCGGTAAAAATCTCAAAGCGCACCATGAAAATCGTTTATCAGAACTTAAGTTTTTCGCTTGGCGTAAAAGTTTTAATAATGATTTTGGGTGCATTAGGTTTCGCACCGCTTTGGGCGGCAGTATTTGGCGACGTTGGCGTAATGGTAATAGCCGTATTGAACGCTATGCGCGCCGCTCGTGCTAAATGATTTTCTCTAACTTCCGCTGGTCTGTGCACGAG
>JAKSTR010000161.1 GCA_024402495.1 Treponemataceae bacterium | reverse complement strand
TGACACTGGAAATGTACGTAGAAGACAGAATGTTTGAAGCCGAACAGATTGGAATCGAAAAAGGCTTTGAACGCGGTTCATTTCAGAAAGCATACGAAACAGCATGTAATTTTTTGAATATGGGATTTTCTATAGAACAGGTGTCTAAAGGTACCGGGCTTTCTATAGAAGCTGTACAGGAAATAGCAGACGAACTAAACGCTGATAAATAAAAGTATTTATTTTATAAGCAACTCATAATCACAAAAAAACTTCGCGAATACCAAAGCTTTCGCGAAGTTTTTTTATGTATCTTTATACTAATCGTCCGCGCAAAACTGCGCCTATTTTTTGTGTATTTTCAGCATGACAAATGCCGTGCTCAGCCGTCGAAATCTAATAAATTCAGCATGACAAAACAAGGTTTTCCCATCTGTTTTCTGTAGTGAGCTGGGCGTTCTCCACCTGCACGCCCGAATATATGTTTTGAAAAAAATATAAAAAGTCTTCTTTTGTCTGCTGTCTGTCGTAAAACGCGGTTCTATTGTAAAAAGTTGCTGAAAAAGTCCGAAAACTGTTATTCCGAAGTCGTTTTGGAATCTGTTTTTGGGTAATAAATCAGATGCTGAAATAAATTCAGCATGACAAAAAAGGTTTTTTCATCTGTTTTCTGTAGTAAACAGGATTCTGCAAAAAATCGTCTTTTCTTTCATAATGACGGTTTTTGTCTGCGCAAAAGTAAAGGCAGACAGGCGGTTGGGGCGCGTGTCAAAGCTGCCGGGCAGGGGTGCATATAAAAGAAAGCTGATAATGGTTACAGAAAAAAATGAAAAAAAATGCAGAAAGTAGAAAATTTGCGTGTATTTTAAAAACATTTATAATTTCTTTTAATAAATATTAAACACAAAGTTTTTGGTTTACACTATAGTCTTGTTAACAACAAATAAAGGAGTTGTAAAAATGAAAAAGATTATTGCAATCTTGACTGCTCTTGCTGTAGTTTCTATGGCATTTGCACAGACAGTGTCAATCACAAACACACTGTCAACATCACCAGAAGTAGTTATCGACGGCGCTCAGCAGCAGTGGGGCTTCTCTGATGATAACTTCCTCCGCGAAGAAGTAGTAGGAACTGGTACAACAGCTGACGGACGTGCAACTGTTTGGGGACGCGCTCGCTTGGATCTCGAAACACGCGACACAGAAAACAAATCAATTTTGAACGTAAAACCACACTGGCTTTTTACAAACGAATTGACAGCTGCTGCTCTTATCAAACCTCTTAACGGTCTTGAAATCAAAGTTGGTTCACACGACGGTCTTAACAAATACTTCGGACCTGGAATCGAATGGGAAAACAACAACGTTGGTGACATCCAGATTGCTGATGTAACTGGTAAATGGAATGGTATCAACGGTTTCCGCGATGGTATCTATGCTGGTTTCACTGGTATCGATGGTCTTTGGGTTGGCGGCGGTTTCGTTGCTGATTCACGCGCTTGGAACGACGGTGTTGGTCTTGACGGACAGGTTTGGAACCAGTCTGGTCTTATCAAAAAAGGTGCTTTCGGTCCTATCCAGTTGGGTGCAACATACGATGCAGACCTTTTCGGTGTAGGTGCTAAATACGTTGGTCAGTTCGGCGGTTATAACGACGTAGCTGCTAAAGACGTTGCAAAGAACGGTGTTGATAACTCTTTCACTGGTAAATACAACCACCACAACATCTATGCTGGCTTCACATTCAAAGGCTTGCAGGATGCTAAAGTTGGAACAACAATCGGTGCTGCTGTAGATTTCGACACACACTCAGCTGCTGCTGCTGTTGGAACAAAAGCTTACACAGCTTTCGCAGTAAGTGCTAACGCTGGAATGAACTTCCGCAACGGTATCACAGACACTGTAGCTGTAACAGTTGCTTACCAGACAATCGACGGTAAAAAAGCAAAAGTACTCCCATTCTACATCGGAAACGATTTGGGATACAAAGTATCTGATGATGCATCATTCAGCTTGCACACATCTTACTTGCAGGGTGCTTTGATCAACGCAACAAAAACATACGTAGCTGAAACAACAAAAGACGATGTTCTTTCAGGTGATTTCGCTTCTTTGATTACTTTGAAACCAGCTTTCAACTTCTCAATGGGTGCACACACATTCGGATTTGCTGTTGAAACACAGGTTGCAAACCAGATCAAATACAACCAGAAAACTTCAGCTGACTGGGCTTTCACTTCTATGTACGGAAAGAAAGCTAAAGTTAAGTTCCCAGTTTCTTGGAGTTACAACTTCTAATTTAAGCCTTACGGCATAAATTAAGATGAAAAAGGGCGTCTCTTACGAGGCGCTCTTTTTTTTGTGCCTGCACCTTTTTACAAAGGTGCATTTTTTTGTTTGCACGTCCAATGTTTGCGAGTCTGAAAAGAATTAAGTATGGCGTTACAGTGGCTGGTGCGGCGAGCTGGTGCAATTGTAAAATATAAATGCCGAAAGAACTTTGTCATGACGAAAAAGCGGCATTTATCGCAGAAGCGAAAGAGTTTCGCCATGACAAAAAAGCGGTGTATAAGCCGCCGGTCATTATGAACGGATAAGTGTCATTCCGAACCCGTTTCGGAATCCGCCGCAATTACTGCACAGATGACGAAATGAAAAGATATGGTTGAAGAGAAAAAGCTGCGGACATAAAAAAGCAGACTTGCAAAGAGATGCAAATCTGCTGAAAGAAGATGTGTAAATGTTTGTTCTGGTTATTCTTGCTGCAAT
>JAKSTR010000160.1 GCA_024402495.1 Treponemataceae bacterium | reverse complement strand
ATATTCGACATTCACGGTAAATAATCGTATTGGTTTAAGGCTTTTTCAATTTGTTTCTGCTGTATTTTTATGCTTATAAAATTTGCCGCCGCTATTGCAACGAACATAAAAAACAGCAGCGATATTGCGCCGTAAATTATGCACTTCAGTTTTGCCTTTTTTTTCAGGTTTTTTATAAAATTTGTCAGGGCAAGGACAAAACCGGCGCAAATTAAAATTACAAAAATACTTATAAAAATTACAAGCTGCACTTTTGCCCCGGAAGAAACATAAATTGTCGTAGGACCGTCTGCGCCGCCAATTATTCCAATTGCTGCGGCTGATAATAAATTTTCCATATTTTTCTGTTTTGTTCTGGCGTTTTTAAGCTGTTCAAGGCGTTCAGTTTTTCAACTAATTTTAACAAAAACAGCCCCGGACTTTTCAATTGCAAAAAGTGCCGGGGCTGTTTTACATGCATTTAGCGCCTACAGGCAATTAGATGCCAAAAATTGAAGCGTATTCTTTCAATGCGCCGTCAATCTGGTTAGCAAGTACTTTTTTGGTAAGCACTTTACCAAGCTGAACGCCTTCCTGGTCAAAACTGTTCAAGTTCCATGCAAAGCCCTGGAACATGATTTTGTTTTCGTAGTGAGAAAGCAAAGCGCCCAAAGCTGCCGGTGTAAGCTGCTTGCCGTAAATAAGGCTAGAAGGGCGGCCTCCAGGGAAGTTTTTGTTAGGATTTTCGTCTGCTTTACCGCATGCAAAAGCAACAATCTGTGCTGCAAGGTTTGCACAAAGCTTTTTCTGGCTTGTAGAACCGTCAACTACAACGTCTTCGCCAGACTGGCTGTCTGTAAAACCGATGAACTGCAACGGAATGATGTCTGTGCCCTGATGCAGAAGCTGGTAGAAAGAGTGCTGACCGTTTGTTCCCGGTTCGCCAAAAAGAACAGGACCTGTTACGTAGTTTACGGCTTTACCAAAGCGGTTAACCTGTTTGCCGTTCGATTCCATGTCAGCCTGCTGCAAGTGTGCCGGCAGGCGGCTTAATGCCTGGCTGTATGGCAAAATTGCTGTTGAAGGGTAGCCCTGTGCGTTGCGTTCGTAAACACCGATTAAAGCGTCAAGCAGTGCAGGGTTTTTGGTAATGTCTTTGTTTGTTGCTGTTTTGTCAGCTTCGTGTGCGCCTTTTAAGAATTCGGCAAAAACTTCTGCGCCAAAAGCAAGAGACATTACAGTTCCGCCTACGGCAGAAGTAGAAGAGAAACGGCCGCCGATAAAGTTATCGATATAGAAAGAAGCAAGGTAGCCCGGGTTGTTGGCAAGAGGACTTGATTCGCTTGTTACGGCAACCATGTGTTTTGAAGCGTCCAGACCTGCTTTTTTAAGGTAATCTTTTACGAAAAGTTCGTTTGCCAGAGTTTCCTGTGTTGTACCGCTTTTAGAAACAAGTACGAAAATTGTTTTTGCAGGATTGATGCTCTGCATAACAGCTGCGCCGTCGTCAGGGTCAACGTTGCTGATGAATTTTGCATTCATTTTGAGACAGCCGTTTTTGCGTGCCCAGCCTTCAAGGGCAAGGTACATGGCGCGCGGGCCTAAGTCCGAACCGCCGATACCAATCTGAACAACGGTGTCAAATTTTTCGCCTTTAGCGTTTGTAATTTCACCTGCGTGAACTTTTGCTGCAAAAGCGGCAATATTGTCCTGCTGAGTTTTGTAAAATGTTCTAAGGTTTTTGCCTTCAAATTCAACGTCAGCACCAAGCTGACCGCGCAAAAGGTGGTGCAAAACCTTGCGGTTTTCTCCAGTGTTGATAACTGCGCCTTCGTAAAGTTCCTTAAATTTTGCACAAAGTTCTGCTTCGTCTGCAAGTTCCTGCAAAACCGAAAGAATCTGGGCATTAACTTCTTTGGCAGCATAGTTGTAAGTTAAACCAGCAGCCATAGAAACCTGAAAGTTTTTAACGCGGTCAGCGTCAAGAACTTCTTTAAGATTAACTTGTCCTTTTAATGACAAAAGTTTTTTGTACGCAGCAAGCGTATCCGCATTTTCCCAGTTTGCCATAGAAACCTCGTATATTCATTATTTTTAATTTTTAGCTTTGCAAATGCTCCCCGCTAAAAATTGTTGTACCAGTTCAATTTGCCGTTTAGGGCTTTTTTTCAGCTGAAAATTGAAAAAAATTGAAAATCAGTCGTCAAGCTCAGGTATTCTGAGCTTCAGCGAATCTATAAAGTCTTCGCCGTTTACGCCTTCGCGCAGGCAGCAGAAAACGCAGTTGTCCCTGCCGGTAATTGTACCCAGAATCTCGTCAAAGGCGAGGCTGTCTACGGCTAGACAAACCGCGTCAGCGTGTCCTGAATAAGTTTTTATAACTACCATGTTGCCGGAATAGTCAATTGAAATGTAACCGCGCAAAAAATCCTGTATAACGGTCTGTTCGGATTCAAGCCGTTCTTCTTCTTCGCCGGGCAGGCTGTAAACATAGCCGTCGTTGCCGTCAGGCACTTTGCCTACTTTAAGCAATTTCAAATCCCGCGATAAGGTTGCCTGGGTTACTGCAAAATTTTCCTGTTCAAGAAAGCCCAGCAGACTTTCCTGCGATTCAATCTTTTTTGTTTTAATTAATTTTCTTATAGCTTTAAGCCGAGCTACGCGTTCTTTCAAAATTGCCTCATTAGCATAAAAATGCAATTTACGTATTTAATAGCCCTAAATATGCAAAATTTTAAGACTGCTTTGCATAAATATGCAAAAATAAAGCGAATGCGTCAAG
>JAKSTR010000016.1 GCA_024402495.1 Treponemataceae bacterium | reverse complement strand
TCAAATTTACAGGTTTTTGAAAAAATTCTGGTAAAGTCATCTATTTTTCAACTTAGAAAAAATAATATATCTGAAACATTTTTGTATATAAACAATGGTACAGAAAAAACTCTTCAGAAAAATATTCTCAACGATAAGTGGATTTTCGAGAATAAAGAAGAGGTAAATGCAAGAAGATTTGGAGATTACTTCGAAGTATCACATGTTGTTGCTACTCTTAACAATTCTGTTTTTGTTCTAAATGATTATACAGAAGATGATACATATTATTACGTTGAAAACTATAGAATAGAAAAATCTTGTGTGAAACCTACAGCTACACCTCGTTCATTGCGATATGGTCACGAAGAAAAAATTATTTTCCCATATTATTATGAAAACAATTTATTGTGTCATTATTCGGATAAAGAGTTTTCTGAATTATTTCCTGAAGCATATGCATATTTATTGTCAAAAAAAACATCTTTATATTTGAGAAAAGCAGATAAAAATGCCTTGTGGTTTGAATATGGTCGTTCACAAGCGCTTTCAAAAATTAATAAAGAAAAACTATTAATTTCAACAGTTATTACAGACGAGGTTCCAGTCTATAGATTATCAAATGAATGTATTCCGTATGCAGGTATGTATATAACTGCAAAAAATGAATTATCTTTGGAAGATGCAAATTTAATTCTTCGCGATAATAGATTTTTAGAATATACTAAAAGAGTCGGTATTTCGATTACAGGGTCATCTGTCAGAATTACTTCTAAAGATATAGTGGAATATAGATTTTAAAAGGTTTTATTAGTATGGAAGAAATCGAATTTCAGGTAAGTGCAAAAACTGCAAGACTTATTGGTAGAGAAAATATTTCTGATGCATCTAGTGCGTTATTGGAGTTAATAAAAAATGGATATGATGCTGATGCTGATTGTTGTTTCATTAGAATTATTATGCCATTTTTCTCAATACCACGAGAAGTTACATTTAATGAACGTGAAATGTTTTTCAAGAACTTTGATTTTGAAAAGTATTATGAAACCATCAACGGAAAATACTTATTAAGAGAGAATTTACCATCAGAAGATATCGACTTAATATCAGATTTACTTTTATCACAATCAAAAATAGTTATTGCTGATAATGGTACTGGAATGTCTCATGATATTTTATCTACGGTATGGATGAATATTGGAACCAATGATAAAGAAATTAACTATAAAAGTTCAAAAAAGGGAAGAATTAAAACAGGTGCTAAGGGAATAGGTAGATTTGCTCTTGATAAGTTATCTACAGCTACAAAAGTTATATCAAAAACTCGAAACAATGATACTTGGGAATGGAAAATAAACTGGGCACAATTTGATAAAGCAGATATGTTAAAACAGGTTAAAGCCGTTCTTAATAAAACACAATTAGATTTTCTCTCTAAGGTTTATGATACTTTTGGAGAAGCTATAAAAGATTATGATTGGGAGTCTGGAACATTAATAGAATTAAACCCATTAAGAGAATTTTTGTCAAAAGGGCAGTTAAGTGCAATACAAAAAAGCTTGAATAACATAAATCCTTATAACTCAATTGATAAATTTAATGTGGTTTTAAGAAATGATTATTTCCCTATTTTTGATTTTGTAACTTCAGAAGAAGAAATCACTCCAAATACATATGACTATCATATAGAAGCAAATATTGAAAATAAAAAAATCCATTTAGAATTAACAAGAAATGAAATAAATAATAATCTTAATTCTGTTTCTATAGAATTAGCTGACAAATCGTTAAAAACATTATCATTATCAGATTTTTGGAGTTCATCAACTTTTTCTTCGTCTCAATACTCCAGAGAATCATATAATACAACTGTAAAATTTGATTACAATATTAATGACATTGATAAAATTGATGATTTCTCACAAGAGATAATTGATGGGGTTGGGGATTTTTCGTTAAATTTGTACTATTCTAAACGACAAAAAAGTAAAGTTCCAATAATTAATGATTTTCTTGTAAAAGAACGAAATCGTGTTTTAGAAACGATTAATGGCGTAAAAATTTATAGGGATGGATTTAGATTAAAAGGATATGGAGACTCAGGAATTTTGTATGACTGGCTTAATCTTGCATCGAGGCATGAAGCGAGTCCTGCTGCAGCTTCACATCAATTTGGAAAATGGAGAATACCTTCAAATCAATTATTTGGATATATATCAATAAGTAGATTAAAAAATCCTCATTTATATGATAATGCGAATAGGGAAGGAATGACTAATACTTCTTATTATGAATTATTTGTTAGACTTATTCATTTTATTATTGGAAAATTTGAAGAAGATCGTCAAAAACCTTTAAGGGAGTATGCTGAATGGATAGATTTACAAAAAAGGGAAAACACAGATGAGCAACTTTTAACGTTCGAAAAAATTAAAAACGAAAAAGAAAATGGACGACAAAATGAAACGTATACAGAAGAACAATTAAAAAATGCTGTATATGTTTTAGGTAAATACAGAGAAGATGATATTGCAACACAACAGTTATTGATGCTCTTAAGTTCTGCAGGTGTACTAGCACAAACTTTTGCGCATGAAATAAGAAATATTGGAACTGATTTAGGAAGCCGCGGCCAATTATTAGAAGTATCTATTGATAATTTATTACAAGGAAAGGATTATGAAGGTGATGAAGACTTTAATCCTTATTCTCGATTAAATAGACTGAATGCTACTGATGTTTTATTATCTGAATGGGTTAGTTTAATTATGGATACAGTAGAGCCAGACAATTTTGTAACACATACTATAACAATTTCTGAGTTTTTAGAAAAAAATTGTAAATTGTGGGAAAACCTTTTAAAAACAAAAAGGATATCTATTATACCTCCTATACTTACAGATAGTGATGATACTTTACAGATTTCTAAAGCTGATTTACATCTTATTATAAATAATTTTATATTAAATTCAGCATATTTTCTTGAGAATTCAAAAAATAAAAAAGAAATTGAATTTACGCTATTAAATAATTTAGATTCTGTAATTCTTGATATGAAAAATTCAGGACCTTTATTGGCTGAAAAGTTTAAAAGTAATCCTGATGAAATTTTTGAGGCAAGAGTAACTACGAAAGAAAAAGGGACTGGATTAGGCTTATGGATAGCAAGAGAATCTGTAAGAAGGAATTCAGGTACTATTCATGTAATTAATATTGAAAAGGAATTTACAATCAGAATTGTTTTTCCAAAATAGGAGTGCAATATGAAGTATACTATAGGACTTGTTGATGATGATCAAAACCAACTTAGTGATATACGAGCGGTCATAAAAAAAAATAATAGCAAAGAAGTAGATATTGAGTTCAAAACTTATGATATTGAGAAAATTCAAGGCTCATCTTTTCAAATATTATTTGATGAAATACTGACTGATATTTTATTAAATAATATTCAATCCTTAATAATAGATAACAAAATTGTTAACAAATCACATAACATTGAAGGAGTGGCATTATATGATAAAATAAAGAATGTTTTATCAGATTTTCCTATTATCGTTTTAACTAACTTACCTGAAGATAGCAAAAAACCCGATTTTGTAGACTCTGATAAAGTTTATACAAAAGCTTTATTCTTAAAAATAAAAGAAGATTATTCTAAAGAGAAAGTCTCTAATATTATTAATTCTATGATTAAGTATACTAATACCCGTGACAATTTAAATGTTCAATTAAAAGATTGTCAGAAAGAATTAGAATATTTAGATATGCAAACAAATACAGAAGTTTCAGAAAGAAAAATAGAAACAACCTCAAAAATTATTGAAATAGAGAGAAAATTGTCAAAATATGTTCCATTAGAAATTACACAAGCAGATTTAAGTTTTACTAAAGAAAAAATTGAAAACATTATGTTGTTAATTAATGAAGCCAATAAATTAATCGGGGAGTGAATATGATATATCCTTTTCGTAATTTCCAAATTGTTAGAACTTGTTCCAAAAAATTTAATAACTACCAAGATTATAAAAGTTATTTACAGAACGATTTTAAATGTAGATGTGCCTATTGTAATTTGAAAGATAATCAAATAACTACGTATTTTGAAATTGATCATTATATCCCAAAAAAAAGTTTCGAAAATAACAGACCTGAATTATTAACTCTATATGATAATTTAGTTTACTCATGTAAGAAATGTAATATTGCAAAAAGTAATAAATTTGAGGGAGATATTTATTCTTCCCCTTTAGATAATCAATTATTTTATAATCCATCAATAGAAGACTTTAGCTTACATTTTTTTAGAGACAGTTCTGGAACGATATCTTCAAAAGATGCAAAAGCAGCTAATATGATTAGGGAATTAAGATTATATAGACCTATTCACAATTTAGCTTGGATATGTGAACAATTACTTGACTGTAGAGAAAATATTGAATTAAAAATGAGATCTCTTAATTCTAATGATGTTTTATACAAGAAACTTGAAATAATAAAAAATAAAATAAATGATGAATTTATAAAATATTACACATATTTTATTGCTAATTATAATAACAATTCATTACCGTTATAAGCGATTCGTTAAGTTAAATATGTAAGGTTGTTAACCATGTCCGAAAAATACAGCGTTCACGACTACACAGTCGAATAAATTTTAAACTTCATTAAATCTAACGAAATCGCGATTCCAGAAATCCAGCGTCCTTTTGTTTGGAAGGGTAAACAGGTTCGCGATTTAGTGGATTAAAGTTTATTCAACAATATTTAGAGGTTCATTACAGCACTCTCTTTTATTATTGTTCTCAAAACTTCCTGATGTTCTGCGTTGCGGTGTTTCTGCATTATTCTTTTTGCAAGAAAAGAACGCTGCATTTCAAAATAGGCAAAAAAAATCCTTTCAGCTAACTGAAAGGATTTTTTATAGAACTAACAGAACTTAGTAGTCTTTTTTTTCAGACTTACGTTTTTTGTTCAAAAGTTTACGTTCCAAAGTTGTTTTCTTCTGGTGAAGAATTGTAGAAGGTTTTTCGAAATATTCACGTTTTTTGTATTCGCGAATGATACCTTCTTTTTCAACCATACGTTTAAAACGTTTGATTGCTTTTTCAAGGTTTTCTGAATCGTCAACCTGGATTGTTGCCATATATTGTCACCTCCTTCTTTCCGGTGATTCTTTCAAATAAATGTAATTTACATAAGTTTATATAAAATAAAGGTTTTAATCAATAGTGCAGGCTTAAATAATCAGCGCATTTTGAATTTTAACCATTAATTAAGCAGTCCATCAGCACCGCACGGCAAGGCGCACCGTCCGTATCCGTAAGGTTTAACGGCGCGCAGTTCAAAAGATAGGCGCCTTCCGGCACGGCATCAAGCCTTATTCCTTCCAGCAGGACAACTTCTGCACCAAGCAGAACAAGGTGAACGGCTTTTGGCGCATTTTCCGGGCCTACAGTTTGCGATTCATTGCCGATTAAATCTGCGCCGGCTTCGGCAAAAACTTTCGCCGCTTCCAGCGTAACCACCGCCGCGCCTTTTATCAAAATCTTTTTTTCTGCGCCGTTATATGCGGCTTTTGCCTTCTTCAAAATCTCTTTTGCGTCGCTGGCACTTACATCGCCCTTGTGTTCTTTTACGTAAGCCGGACCAATAAACTTTTCCAGTGCAACTTTGTCAATTCCCTTGCCGTCATTTATAAAATGAAAAGGCGCGTCAACATGAGTTCCGTTGTGGGCGCACATTGAAAAAGCCGTAAGGTTGCAAACGTCGCCTTTTTCCAGCCTCATCATTATTTTCTTTTCAGGTTTAGGGTCGCCGGGAAAAACTTCACATTCAAAAAGTGGTTGTGTAATATCGTAAATCATTTAATGTCTCCATATTCCAACAAGAATTATAAACCATTTTTCAGTTTTCAGGCTGAAATGTTTGCGGTTTTGCCGGGCGTTCAGCTTTTACAAGGCAAAAATATCAGCTTGGGAAGAAATTTCTGTGCTGATTAGACGTTTTCGTATTCTTAAAACCTTGAACATTTGAATTAAATTGCAATTATTTTCCATAAATCAATGAAACTAAGTTATAATGATTATATTCATGGAGAAAAAATGAACGTAATAATTGAAAATCAAAAATTTAAGGCAGAAATCAGTTCTTTTGGAGCTGAAATCCAGCATTTAATAAAAAAAGATGATGGAACAGAATTAATCTGGAATGGCGACAAGGCAGTTTGGGGAAATCATGCGCCTCTTTTGTTTCCGTTTGTAGCCCGGTGTCTTGGCGGCTATTTCATGATTGAAGGCAAAAAATGCGAATATACAAAAAATCATGGTTTTGCCCGCAATCTTGATACAAAAGTGATTTTGCAGGAACCTGCTAAAGTAGCATTTGAACTTACAGAATCTGAAGAAACAACTTACCGCTATCCTTATAAATTTTCGCTGGTTACAGAATATGAAGTTACGGATGATGGTTTGAACTGGAAGATGACTGTAAAAAATACTGATACTAAGCCATTTAAATTTGGTATTGGAACTCATGCCGCTTTTGCCTGTCCCCGAAATACCGATGCTCCCGGAACACAAATTTCTGATTATGCAGTTGAATTTGAAAATCATGAAGCATTAACTGGAGTAAAATGCACGCCGGATGCATTTATTGTTACCCAGGATGATGGTAAAACTCCGGTAACTTTCCCATATGGTGAAAAAGAAAAAGGATTTGTTCCGTTAACAGATGCAGGATTTGGAAACGGACATTTGTTTGGGAATTTTACTTCAAAATGGGTTGGCCTTCGCAACAAAAAGGATAATTCATTACTCACAATTTCTTCCGACGGCTTTCCGTACTGTATGATCTGGCAAAATGTAAATGGCACACCTCAGTTTGTGTGTATTGAACCATGGCACGGTTTACCAGATACTGAAAATACAGATCACATTTGGGAAAATAAAATTGGCTTAAATGAAATTCAACCTGGAGAAACTTTTGTTTGCCAGCAGGATATAAGATATAAAAAATAGATAGGGGAAAAGATGAAAAAGCAGGTTTTTAATCCTTATCTTCCAAGTTACGAGTATATTCCGGATGGTGAACCTCGTGTTTTTAATGGCAGGCTTTACATTTACGGAAGCCACGACAAATTTAATGGAGACGTTTACTGCCAGAATGATTATGTCTGCTGGTCTGCGCCGGAAACTGATTTGTCTGACTGGCGATACGAAGGTGTAATTTTTAAGAAAACTCAGGATCCGCGCAATGCGGACGGAAGCCATGCTTTGTGGGCGCCGGATGTTTGTCAGGGTTTGGATGGAAAATTCTACCTTTATTATTGTCTTGATTTTTTGAAGGAAATTGGTGTTGCAGTTTGTGACGAACCTGCCGGGGAATATCAGTTTTTAGGCTTTGTCCGCTGGCAGGACGGGCGTGTTTTGGGAACAGAAAATGATACCCGCCAGTTTGACCCGGGAATTTTTATCGACGATGATGAACGCATTTATCTTTATTCTGGAAACAGCCCGCGCTATGCTGATATGCCAAATAAAGACAAAAACAGCCAGAAAATGGAACTGGAACGTGATATGCTGACTATTAAATCGGCGCCTGTAGAAAATCTTCCTATTATTACTGCCGCACCGGGAACGGAATATGCGGAACATCCGTTTTTTGAAGCAAGTTCAGTACGCAAAATCAACGGCAAATATTATTTTATTTACAGTTCCACATGGATGCATGAACTTTGCTGGGCTGTAGCGGATACTCCGCTGGGAGATTACCGTTTTGGTGGAGTTCTTGTAAGCAATTCTGATATTGGGGCTAACGGAAATAAAGAGGCGCTTAATTACCGCGGAAATACTCACGGCAGCGTGGCTTTTGTAAACGGCAAGTGGTATGTTTTTTATCACCGCCAGACCAACCGCCATTTTTTCAGTCGTCAGGCTTGTGCAGAAGAAATTAAATTTGACGGCGAAAAATTCTATCAGGCAGAAGTTACTTCCTGCGGTTTGAACGGCGCGCCTTTGAAGGATGAAGGCGTTTATGAAGCCCGGATTGCCTGCCATCTTTACAGTAAAAACGGAACAACGGAAAGTCTGGAAGACCAGCAGAATCAGGAACATCCAGCTTTTACACAGGAAGGGGATGACAGAGAGGAAAATCCAAATCAGTACATCAATAATATGCGCGATGGCGCTACTGCCGGTTACCGCTATTTTAATTTTGAAAAGGCAAACTGGATTAGCGTAAAGGTACGCGGAACTAGTGATGCAGGACGGGCTGGTAAAGTTTGCCCAAAAGCTGATGCTTTTGGAAAAGGAAAGTTTGTAGTTCGTGACGGGCGGGAATCTGACAGTAAAATTGTGGCAGAAATTCCTGTAGATGCTGGCAGCGACTGGAAGGATTTTGGTGCCGCGCTTTCTGTGGATTCTGGTAAAAAGCCTTTGTATTTTACTTACACTGGCGAAGGTGCCGTAGACTTTATGAGCTTTGAACTGAAATAATTTTATTCGTGCGGAGGTTTTGTTACCCCGACTGCAACCACTTATTAAGAACAACATACCTTGCTGCTTGCGGCGAGGTTGTTGATTTTCTGTTCTCTCGTATTTTCTGTCCCCGAAACAAGCTTAAAACCTGTTTCGGGGACAATTTTTTCACTATTTATTTCTGTTTTTTCAGTATTTTTTACTGCTGGGCTGAAAACATTTTTTTCACTGCCGGGTTTGCCTTAAAAAACAGATATCCGAACAGGAAAACATCGGTAACAAACCATGCAACAGGCCAAGCCCACCAAATGCCGTTATATCCAAACATATAGGAAAAACCAAAAGCAACGGCAATTTTCACAACAAGTTCAATTATGCTGGATGCCGTTGGCACTGCCACATAGTTTATGCCTCTAAGGTAGTTCTGCAAAATATTGCTTATACCGCACAGCAGGTAAAAAGAACACACAATTTTCAGGTAATTTGCCGCAACGGAAATAACTTCGGTTTCGGTTGATTTTACAAAAAGCAGGACAATGTACTTGCCAAACAGCACAAGCGTAAGCGAAAGAACGGCAGTCATGATAAAATTGAAAATCATTGAAGCTTTAAGACCTTCAAAAAGCCGCCTGACCTTTTTTGCGCCAAAGTTCTGACCGGTATATGTAGAAGCGGCAGTGCCAACCGAATTCATAAACTGAATGCCAATCTGGTCAAGTTTGTTTCCGGCAGTAAAGCCTGCTACAACATTCGTACCAAAGCCGTTTATTATAGACTGAACGAACATCATTCCAAAAGACACAAGCATATTCTGCAGCGACATCGGTATGCCAAACTTTAAAATCGTTTTAACAATCGGGTGGCTCATTTTCCATTCACCTTTGCCCGGAATATATTCCGGAAAATGCCGGAAAGTAACCGCAAGGCAGTAAAGCGCCGAAATTGCCTGCGCAATTGCCGTAGCAATGGCAACGCCTGCAACACCCATGCCGAAGAAAATTACAAATACCAAATCAAGAATAATGTTTGTAACAGAAGAAATAATAAGTGCGTAAAGCGGCGTTTTGCTGTCTCCAAGTGAACGCATGAACTGCGAAACAATGTTATACAGAATAGGTGCAACGCAGCTGCAAAAGTTTATTCTTAAATAAAGGTCGGCATGGGCGATAATTTCTTCCGGTGTACGCAAAAGGCGCAGGGCAGGGCGGATGCCGATGTTTCCTATTATAACCAGCGCAACCGATTCGATAATAACGATGAAAAATCCTGTGGCAAAAATGGCGCGAATCCCTTCTGCATCTTTTGCGCCAGCTTTCTGTGCGGTAACAATTGCAGTTCCTACCGTAAAGCCAATAATAATTGAAATCATTAAAAACAGAATTGCGCCGGTAGCGCCAACTGCCGCCAAAGCGTCCTTGCTTACAAACTTCCCTACAACCATTGTGTCTACCATGGTGTAAAGCTGCTGAAAAACGTTTCCCAAAATCATGGGAATTGTAAAGGCTGTAATAAGCTTAAGGGGATTTCCCTCTGTCATGTCGATTGTTTTCTTGCTCATAGGTACTTTATCCTAATCAATTTTGCAAATGTGTGGAATATGTTTTTTTAATATGAATGCCGCTAAGGCTATGAAGTTTTTAAAAATTGTGTACAATTGAAAGTCTAAATATGAAAGGCTAAATAGTTGAATGCTAAACAGGGACGATTTTTTAGACAGTATGGCGGAGGAAAGGAATGGAATACAAAGTAACGCAATTTAACGAAAATACATGGATTATTGAAGAAGGTTTTGTCCGCTTTTTTCTTTTGACGGGAAGCAGGGAAGCACTTTTGATTGATTCAGGAATGCAGGCAGGAAAAGCAAAAGAAACCGCCGAAAGCATAACCAGTTTGCCGCTGAAAATAATTATTTCACATGGAGACCCGGATCATATTGGCAGTAATTTTCAATTTGAAAATATTTACATGCATAAAGCCGAAGTTGAATATTACGGCATGAAAAACGGAAAAGGTCGTGCCGTTGCTGTTGAAGAAGGAAATGTGCTGGATCTTGGCGGCAGACCGCTGGAAATAATTCATATTCCGGGGCATACACCGGGAAGCATTGGTATTCTGGACGTAAATGCAAAACTGCTTTTCGGCGGCGATACCGTTCAGCAGAACAGCGAAATTTTTATGTTTGGTCCGGGCAGAAATTTGCCGGCATATATTGCTTCCCTGCAAAAACTTTTAAAAATGAAAGACCGCTTTGATATGGTTTTAGCCTGCCATGGCGATTTGCCGCTTGGAAATGACACGGTAGAAAAACTGCTTGCCGGTGCAGAAAATGTTCTGGCTGGCAGGGCAGGCTATACGGAAAAAACAATGCCGTTTGGTGCGCAGGTTAAAGCCTGCGATGCCGGCTGCGCCGTATTGCTTACCCAGTAACATTTTTTCAGTTCAGTTTGAATTGGCACATTTTTTATGCGGAGATAAAATGATTATTTTAATTGGCGGTTCAAGCCACGTAGGAAAAACCTTAATTTCACAAAAGCTTATAGAAAAATTTCACTACCCGTGTACAAGTTTAGACCATCTTAAAATGGGTTTTATACGCACAGGGCGCACGGAACTTACAGTGGAAGATGATTACAAAATGCGCTTCTGGCTTTGGCCTTTTGCCGCCGAAATGATAAAAACGGCAATTGAAAACAAGCAGAACATGATTATTGAAGGCTGTTACATTCCGCGGCAGTGGAAGGAAAGTTTTACGCCCGAATATCTTAAAGAAATACGTGCCGTTTTTATCGTGATGAGCGAACGTTATCTTCGTACCCATTCTGAAGACATTTCAAGATATGCCAGCGTGATAGAAAACCGTATTGACGATGAAGTAAATATTGAGCGGCTTATAGATTGCAGCAAAAGCTTTAAGGAAGACTGCATTGCCAACGGCACGCCTTTTGTAGAAATTGACGACGAGTACAATTTGGATAAAATTCTGGAAGCTTTCTGCTAGCAGGCAGCACATAACCGGGTTGTCCGGTATGGCGCGGAGTATGTTAAAAAACTTTGCGCTGCAAACGTACCGCAAAGTTTTTTTTTATCTGCCTGCGTGCCTGATAATTTTTCAGTTTTCGCTTGCTTCGTCTGCAAGCAAAATAATTTTGCGCGTTTCGCTGTTCAGTTTTCCGCAGTTAACGCGCCAGTAATATTCGCCCGGCAGCAGTTCGCTTGAAACCTTAAACGCATTTTTGCTGATTTCTGCCTGCAAAACAATGTCTGCAAAACTGCTGTCTTTGGCAACGGCAAAAGTCTTTTCAACCGGCAAATTGGTATCAAGTTCAAAAAGCAGATTTTTCAGCTCTCCGCATTTTATTTCAAAATTGTTGCCGGGAACAGGACAGTTCAGGTATGGTTTTGCATTCAGCATATAAAAACTGCTGATTTTAGAAACCTGCGAAACGCTGCCTTCATTGTCGCTGTAACTTACGCCCCAGTACCAGGGCTTGCCTTCTTCAAGGTTGTATTTTGAAGGCACAAGGC
This sequence comes from Treponemataceae bacterium, assembly GCA_024402495.1. Classification (GTDB taxonomy): domain Bacteria; phylum Spirochaetota; class Spirochaetia; order Treponematales; family Treponemataceae; genus UBA1240. The sequence continues at coordinate 31,791 of JAKSTR010000016.1, read as the reverse complement.
TGAAATAAAGTTCTTTTGTGGTAATTTGCACCGCCGGATTTTTTAGCCGCGGATTATCGGCAATAAAAAGCGTGTATTCTGCGGCGCTGCTTACATTTTGCCATGCAAAAACCAGCGGCTGCCTGCCGCCGGCGGTGTAGTGTACTTCCAGATTTGCCGGTTTTATGCATTGCGGCGCCAGAAGTTCGGGTTTTTCCTGCACGCTAAAGGCAAAAATCTCGCTTTCACTGTCGCCAATTTGCATGGAATCGTCGTAAATGCTCTGTACCTGCCAGAACAAATCGCCGCTCGGCAAATCCAGAACATTCATGCTGGTTTCGGTAGTGCTGGCAACAAAAACAGGTTTTGTAAAATCGTCGTCGGCGGTAATAATCAGCCGGTAACCTTTTGCAAAATTATCCTGAGTCCATGCAAAGGTTACGCCGCTTTTTGCGCCTTTATAAGTAATTTGTGCATTGTTAAAAGGCCGCAGTTTTTTTACCGGCGTAACTGAATAAACAGAAATGCTTCCGCGCTGCAAAAGTTTTTCATATTCGCCTGCCGGCACTTTTGCACCGTCTTCCACAGGATACGCTTTCCAGAACATCAGGCGGCTTGGTAAATCGGCAAAAGTGCCGGTATTTTGCCCGATTTCAAACTGCTGGGTTTTATACGGATATTTAAAGTTTTCGTCGTAGGCAATTTCTACGCAAAGCTTGTAGTTTTGGGGCAGATTATACGCCTGCCATTCAAATTCAACGTTTGCCTTATCGCTAAGGCTTTTTATAATCTGATGCTTTACCTGCGGGCTTGTAATTACCAGAGCCGGTTCGGTATAAACCTGTTTTTGGCTTAAAACCACCTGTTTTCCGGCGTTTACTTCTACCACGCTGCCGTTTATCTGGCTTTGGCTCAGTTTGCCCTGTTCAACCTTTACGCTGACCACGCTTGCCGTAGTTTTTGGGCGCACGGTTTTGCTGATTTGGTTTTCAACCGTTTGGGCTTCTTCTTTATTCTTTTTGCCGATTGAACCGGCAACTTTTATTTTATCCGGCGTTTTTCCTCTTCGGGCGTTCTTTGCGCTTGCTTCGGCACCGCCAGTTTCGCCGCCTGCGTATTCTTTGGCAGAAGCTCTGCCGCCTGCGCTTGCGTTTTCAACGCCGTTATCCGTAATTTCTTCAACTTCCGGCAGCGGTTCAATGGTCATATTTACAATTGAATTTTCTGCAAGTTCAACAATTTCGTTACCTGCCATTAAGCGCATTTTCTGCGTGGTGTTGATATTTACATTTCCGGCTGCAATCAAAAGTCTGGCGTTTCCGCTTTCGGGCAAAATCTCAATCAGGCTGTCTTGTCCCATCATAATCAGCGTGCCCGATTCAAACTTGATTTCTGCCATGGAATTTTCGCCGGTACGCACAAAGTCGCCGGCATAAAGGGCAGAATTGTTTTTAAGCATGTCCCAGACCAGACGGTCGTGGAAACGCCGCTGCACAGATTTAACCTTGGTGGCAATAAACGCGATAGGTTCAATATCGCTGCGGTTAGAGGTATGGTAAATGTCTGAAAAATAATTAAATAGCGAATAAACAATGCCCAAAATACAAATTGAACATACAAGAATATCGCTATTTTTTAATTTTATATTTTTTTTCTTCCTCATTTATGTCCACTTTTGTAAAATCTGGTGCTTTATAGCCCAGAATATTTCGCAGTTGTTCAATATTTTCTACTTGTTCAATATCCTGCAAAGGCGTTCCTGCCGTATTTTTAAGGGCAACAGGCGCAAAAAGCCGTATAGCCTCTTCCTTGCCCTTTACAAAAAACGCCGGCATTTCTTCTGCAATAATTTCATCTTTAACTAAATTGAATGTTTCTTCGCTTATCAGAATGTCTGTGGCAAGCTGCTTGTTGATGGCTTCAATGCGCGAAGCAAGGTTTACCGTATCGCCGATAACCGTATATTCCATGCGCTCGCTTGAACCGATTTGTCCGGCAATAACTTCGCCGCTGGAAATGCCGCAGCCGTTTTTAATCTGATGACCGTCCAGCGTTTTGTTCAATTCAATCAGGGCATAGCGCATTAAAAAAGCCGCGGTAATCGCGTTCAGCGCATCCTGTTTTGGAGAAATGCCGCTTGGCGCGCCCCAGACTGCCATAATCGCGTCGCCGATAAACTTGTCAACATTACCGCCGGTTGTGCCAATACAGCCAATCATCCGTTCCAGATATTTGTTCAAAAAGCGCACAACTTCTTCCGCCTGAAGTTTTTCAGAAAAAGCCGTAAAATTGCGCAGGTCGGCAAAACATACCGAAATATAGCGCTTTTCGCCGCCAAGCTTAAGCTCACCTTTGGCAGCTTTTTCCGCAATCTGGGTATTTGTAAAACGCCCGAAACTTTCTTTAAGGCGCTCGCGTTCGGCAAGACCGGTACTCATGTTCTGCATGCTTTTAGCCAGAAGCGAAAGTTCGTCGTGGCTTTTAACGTCTATCTTTACGTCAAATTCGCCCTGCTTAATTTTCTGTGCTGCGCTTTTCAGCGTTTCTACCGGGAATGTAATGGTTTTGGCGAAAAACCATACAAACAGAATCGCCGCACACAGAATGCTTATATCCAGCCATTTGTTCTGCTGCAAAGCCCGGTTCAGCGCTTCAAAAACAATTTCGCCGTCAATCTGGGTAATAATGCAAAGTTCGCCATTTAAAAGCTTGCTGAACGAAGCAAAATATTCATTCTGGTTTTCGTCGGTGTAAATTAGCTGCTGCTGGCGGCTTTGGCTTTTTTCTATAATGCTGAAAATTTTTGTGTTGCCTATGTTTTTGCCGTCAAGAATCTGGCTTAAATTGTCGCTTACAATTACGTCGCCGTAAGAATTGACCATAAGCACCTTGTTTGTGCCGCTGGAAAAAGTGTCTGCAAGGCTTTCGCACGAAAAAAGTGCCAGAACCGCTTCCTGCGTGTCTGCAAATTCAACGGGCATTAAAAGGGCAGTAAGGTTGCAGTTAAAGAACGGGCTTGCGTTTAAAAGAATGATTTCGCCGTGTTCGGCACGTTCAAAATTGCTCTGTTCGTTTTGAATGAAGCGGTCAATGTCGTTTTCGGTTAAACCAAGGCTTTGCAGATACTGCTGGTTTACAACTTTTGCAAAACTGGGCACAACAATAGCCGCAATATTGGGCATGCTGTCAAAAATATCGTTTTGCTTTTTGCTTTTAGTTGAATTTGCAGAATTTTCGCCGAATTCGCCAAGGTTCAGAATAAGCCCGGTGTTTGTTATTATTGAATTTATAAAGATTTCCGCCTCTGATGCGGCGTGCTGGTTTAACGAAAGATTGTTGTTTTCGGCTGTGATGCGTACGTCGTTTCTGATAATTCCGCTAACAACAGCAGTAGAAACCGTAATGGTAACGAGAATTATTATTGTACTGATGGTAATAAGTTTTACCGCAATAGGAATTAGAAACGACTTGCGGTTTTTCATTTGTGGTTCATTTGTGCAACTACGTAGTTTAAAATAAAAAAATCGGAATGACAGGACTTGAACCTGCGACATTCTGGTCCCAAACCAGACGCGCTACCAACTGCGCTACATTCCGAATCGATGTTTAGAATATATAAAATATATTAATTTGTGTCAATTGCTTTTGAAAAATATTTTAATATTTTTTAATTTTTCTTTATAAACCAAATGTTGCCTGCAATTTTCATGCTGCGCTTTTATAATGCAATTCATTTTGTCATGCTGAATTTAGTTCAGCATCTGCCGCAGATTCAAGAACAAGTTCAGCATTTGACTTATAAACCAAAATATTGCCTGCACGCAAAACTGAAACATAAAAGTTTTGGCGTGTTATGAGTTTGCATTATTTTTCAGCATAAAAAACACGCCCCGCATGTTTTGCAAAGGCGTGTTCGGGTAAAGTTATTGCAGGCTGGCAAAAGTTTCTGCAATTGCGTTTTTTGTGCTTGGGGGCGTATCTGCTTTTACGGCTATGCGTATTTGCCGCAAATTGCCTGTAAAAGCCTTTACCGTTTCCGGCGTAAATACAGATTTTGGTTCCTGTTCGTTGCCCGAAGAATCAAAAACTTTATAGTTGCATTCAAAACTTATGCTTTCGGGGATGTCGATTAAAATATTCTGCGCCGCAATTTTTCCTTTTTCTGCCAGAATTGCTTCAATCTGGCTGCGGTATTCCAGCTTTTGCAGCTTATCGTGCAGCTGGTTTTCTTCATTAAACGGCGTTTCGGCAACAATGGAAAAAAGCTTTTGGTTTTGCAGTTCTTCTGCAATGGCTTTTTCTGCAAAATTTCTGCTGTTAATCAGCGTAAAAATGCTTGCATCGTCAAGGGAATATAATTCTTCCGGCGCAATCTGCTTTTGCTGCAATGCGGCAAACAGACATTTTTTCATCATTGCGGTGGCAATGCGCACGTTTTTGTGCCAGTAAATTGCCTGATACATTAAATATTTGGAAAAAAGCAGATGTTCAACAGACATTACCGCCTGATTGTCCAGAACTATTCCGTATTTTTTGTGCGGAAAAACATGGGAAAAAATAAAATCGCAGTCCTGCACGCCGTAGGGCACGCCGCAGTAATAGGCGTCACGGTTAAGGTAATCCAGCTTGTCAGGGTCCAGCGCGCCTGAAAGCAGCTTGCGCAGAAATGCGGTTTCTTCGTCTGCCGGCAGCTGGTGGCTGACTATTGAGGCGGTTTGAAAAGGGTCGGCGCCGGTTTTGTCAATAAGGGTTTTTACGGGTTCTGCAAGCAGAATGTCTGCGGTTAAGTCTTCGTGGTCGCGCAGGGGCAGTTCTTTTAGCGAATGAGTGTAGGGAAAATGCCCGGCATCGTGCCAAAGTGCCGCCGCCAGAAAAGACATCGCTCCGGCTGGGCTTACCCAGTTTTGCGCGCCCTGCTTCAAAAGCCGCTGCAAAAGCTTGCGGGCGGTGTTGTACACCCCGAACGAATGTGCCTGACGCGTGTGGCTTGCGCCGGGGTAAACCATTATTGTAGGACCAAGCTGGCGGATATTCTGCAGGCGCTTAAAAGGCGCAGACTGGCAGGTCTGATAAAGTTCTTCCGTTAAATAAATGTGCTGCCAGACAGGGTCGCGCACCGCATGGCAAAAATTGAAGTTGTCTAAAAGCATTTTTATATTGTAAGTTGCAATGCCGGTTTTGAAAAGTATGCCGCCGTTTTGCGGTGCTTTTCCCCGTATTTTAAATGAAAAAAGTTCTTTTCCGTTTAAAATAAAATATTTTAAATGGAAAAGACTTCTTGTGGCTTTAAAATAAAATATTTTAAATGAAAAAGACTTCTTGCCGCTTTAAAATAAAATATTTTAAACGGAAAAGAGTTCTTGGCGCTTTAAAATACGGTATTTTAAAGCCTGGGCTGGCAGATAAGGTGCAGTATTTTATCTGTTCAAATGCTGCCGGCATAAAAAAAACGGCTGGATAAGGCACTCTTTTTTCCAGCCGCTATTTTTCAGTTTTTGCAGTCTAAATCAGGTTCATGTCCATAATCATCAGGAATTTTTCCATCAAATCCGGGTCAAACTGGGTGCCGCTGCCTTCTGCCAAACGGCGGCGTATTTCTTCGCGGCAAAGCTTGTCCCTGTAAATGCGCTTTGTGTTCATCGCGTCAAAGGCATCGGCAATAGAAATAATTCTTGCGTAGTCTGGAATGTTTTTGCCCTGCAAACCTTCAGGATAGCCCGTTCCGTCGTAGCATTCGTGGTGATATTTTGCCGCCAGAGAAGCTTCCGGCAGGGAAGAAATGTTCTTTAATATTTTGCTGCCCGTTACGGTGTGATTTTTTATCACGGCAAATTCTTCGTCGCTCAGCTTCATCGGTTTTTGCAGAATAGAATCCGGAATGCCGATTTTGCCCACATCGTGCAGCAGGGCACAGCGCTTCAAAATATCCAGCTGTTCGCCGTGCCAGCCCAAAGATTCTGCCAGCAGTACCGAATATTTTGCTACCCGCAGCGAATGCCCGTTGGTATAGCTGTCTTTTGCGTCAATGGCGTCAGCCAGAGCTTCTACAATCTCCATCGACATTGTCTGGATTTTTTCTCTGCGTTCGTTGGCGGTGGCGGTTTGCCTTTCAACTTCGTTTTCAAGGTTTTTGCGCAGGTATTCCAGCTCTTCAAAATCCGGGGTTTCCAGCGAAAAAAGCATGATTACAGAAAAAATAGCATACGCGAAGAAAGTTAAAAGGTTTTTTGGGTAAATAATCTGAATGATTATCGCCGCAACTGGCAGAATGATTATAAAGCTGTGCAGAATTTTCTGTTTTTCGCTGAAAAGTTCAGATTTAAAAACCAGAAGGTACGTAAAATGAAGGAAATAAAAGAACGGCACCAGATAATTCAGCAGATATAAAGGCCCGGCGTTATAAGTTCCGCCTGCAAAATTAAAAATTATGCCGGTAAAACAGTTTGCTGCAAGCAGAATAAAATAGACAAAAAGCACAAGGTGGCTTGCAAAAATGTCAAATCTGGGTTTAAAGTCCACGCAGGTATAAATGTACAGATACATTTTGTAGGCTGTGCACGCCGCCGAAACAAAATAAACCGTATTGGTAAAAAGGTTTACGTAAACCGGCAGCCGGGTACTGTAACTTATTGTTATGGCACTGATTACGTCAAAAATGCCGGAAATCAGGCTGATAAATAAAAATCTTTTAAAAAGCTGGTTGTTCTCTGATTTTGAGTAAAGGCTGTTAAGGATTACCAGCAAAACGATATGAATTATTATTCCGCAAATGTCAAATTCCAAATTGTATTTCAAATTCATGCAGAATAATTATACAGCAGAATTCTTAATTTGAAAGAAATTTTATCTGCGCGGCAGGTTTTTATGCGCGGAAACTGGCGTTCAGGGTGCTTGCGGCGAGGTTGCTGATTGGCGCTGGCGGTGCGCAGACCCGGCTTTTGCAGTTTTTTTATGCTGAACGCACGGCGTAATATTTCGCCGTCCGGTAAGTTACCGGCGGACTTTTTGTGTTTCTGTGTATGCTGCTGTTTTTAAAATAACAAGCCCCGGCATTGAATCATCATTCAAAATCCGGGGCTTATTGGTTAAAGGCTATGCATAAAAAATATGCGCTGCCGGGCTTTTAACAGAACTAAAAACACGGCATGCAATTTTTACTGTCCGCCGTTGCGTGTATATGCTGCCAAACCGCCTGCAAGCAGAATGTTACGGCTGCGCTGATCCAAAGTGTTGGTGCCTTCAAATGTGTTTGCACCGCACTTCAGTTCAAAGTTGCCGCCGGTCTTAAGTGCCTGTTCAATGTTTGTAATTTCCAAAGTATCGCCCTGATTGATTTTGTCGTAATCGGCAGGATTTGCAAATACAACCGGAATAATGCCGTAGTTTACAAGGTTTGCCTTGTGGATACGTGCAAAAGATTTTACGATTACGGCACGTACGCCCAGATACATTGGTGCAAGTGCTGCGTGTTCGCGTGAAGAACCCTGACCGTAGTTTTCGCCGCCTACTACAAAACAGCCTTTCGGGTTAAGTGCCGAAGCGCGTTCGTAGAAAGTGGTGTCCAGACGTTCAAATGTGAACTTAGAAATTTCCGGAATATTTGAGCGCAGCGGCAATACTTTTGCACCAGCCGGCATAATGTCGTCGGTACTTACGTTGTCGCCTGCTTTTAAAAGAACCGGCAGTGTTAATTTTGCGGCAGCTTCTGCTGTTGCCGGGCACGGCTTGATGTTAGGACCGCGTACAATTTCAACTTTTGCTGCTTCTTCCATGCTGAGCGGAGCAATAAGCATTCCGTCATCTTTTGCAAAATTCAAAATCTGGTCTTTGTTAAGTACGGCAGCTTCGCCCGAAAGCATTGTTTTGCCTTCGCCGATTAATTTTTCAAACTGCAATGTCTTTGGTTCTGTAATAACGCCTGTAACTGCGGCAGCTGCGGCTGTTTCCGGCGAAACAAGATAAACTGAAGCGTCTGCCGTACCGCTGCGGCCTTTAAAGTTGCGGTTGAATGTGCGCAGCGTAACGCCTTCGCTGTTTGGTGCAAAGCCCATACCGATACACGGACCGCAGGCACTTTCAAGAATGCGGAAACCTGCGCGAATCAGTTCGCCAAGAATGCCGGCTTTTTCTGCCATCATCAAGGTTGTGCGGCTGCCGGGTGCAATGCCGGCTTCTACGCCAGGTGCAACGTGCTTGCCTTTAACAATTGCGGCAACGGCTGCAAGGTCGTCAAGCGAGCTGTTTGTACAAGAACCGATTGCAACCTGCGTAACTTTTTTGCCTGCAAGGCTTGCAATTGTCTGTACTGCATCCGGTGAATGCGGACATGCTGCCATTGAACCAAGTTCGTCAAGATTGATTTCAACGATTTTATCGTAAACTGCGCCTTTGTCGGCTTTCAGTTCGCTCCATGCGTCTGCACGGCCCATTGCCGTTAAAAAGGCTTTGGTTGCTTCGTCAGAAGGGAAGATTGAACAGGTTGCACCTAATTCTGCACCCATGTTTGTAATTGTGGCACGCTGCGGAACTGTTAAAGTTTCTACGCCCGGACCAAAATATTCATAAACGGCACCAACGCCGCCTTTTACGCTTTCCTTGCGCAATACTTCAAGAATGATGTCTTTTGCGCCGACACCTTTCTGTAATTTTCCGGTTAATTTAACGCCAAAAACTTTTGGCATTGCCAGGTGAAAAGCACCGCCGCCCATTGCAACTGCAACGTCCAGACCGCCTGCACCGATAGCAATCATACCGATACCGCCGCCTGTAGGTGTGTGGCTGTCAGAACCAAGCAAAGTTTTTCCCGGTACGCCAAAACGTTCAAGATGAACCTGATGACAGATTCCGTTGCCCGGACGAGAAAAATAAATACCGTATTTTGCAGCAATTGACTGCAAGTAGCGGTGGTCATCCATGTTTCTAAAGTCGGTCTGCAATGTATTGTGGTCAATGTAAGAAACAGACACTTCGGTTTTTACGCGTGGAATACCGATTGTTTCAAACTGAAGATAAGCCATTGTACCGGTGGCATCCTGAGTAAGGGTTTGGTCAATGCGAATAGCAATATCGCTGCCGCGTGTAATGGGCTGACCTTTGGTAAATTTTTCAGCGCTGTCTACAATGTGCGCCTGCAAAATTTTTTCTGCTAGGGTGAGTGCCAAAATAGTTCTCCTGGGGGAAAATTATAAACGTTGTAAAAACATTTGCTGTTATTTTATCTGTTATAAAGTTTTGTGTCTATGCGTGTGATGTTTTCTTTAGCTGTAAATTTTGCTTTTACATTCCTCATTTTTGCTGAATTTCTGCGGCAAAAATGAGGAATTGTTTATTTTTCTGTCAGGTTTTGCCATTCTTCTTTGGTTATTGAATACACGCAGGAAACTGTATTTTTGGGGTCGGGGTATTCTTTTATTTTTTTCATGCCGTTTGCAATTGCGGTAGAGTATGAACCGACGTTTGTATATTTCATGTAGGAATAAATCCGGGTGTATAGGGTATTTGTAAAAACCCAGTCGCGGCAGGCACGTGCTGCTTCTTTTGCATAGCCGCGGCGCCAGTATTTTTTGTTGATATGGTAGCCGATTTCGGGCAGCTGTTCTCCGTCAATATTTTGAATTGTAATTCCGCAGTCGCCTATAAATTCGCCGCCGGGTTTCAGGGTAACTGCCCACAACCCGAACCCGTATTTCTGGTAGTTTTCAATATTCCAGTCTATCCAGCTGCGGGTTTTTTCCGGCGAAAAAGGTGCAGGGTAATGCTGCATCGTTTCTTCATCCGAAACGATTTCGTACAGTGCGTCAAAATCTTCTGTTCTGTATTCGCGCAAAATAAGCCGTTCTGTTTCAATCTGCATAATTCACCTCTTTTTTTTTGTTGAATTTAAAAAACGGAAAAACCGTAAAATGGAAAATTACAATAATTTTTTTCTGCAATTGTGTCAACTGAAAACCGGGTTTTTGCAAAGTTTTGGGAATTGTGGTAAAATCGTTATGTGCGCGCTATAAGTTTTTTTAATTGCAAAAAGTTTTTTTCATTCATTTTCAGGGCATGCCTGATTTTCGGCATTCCTTCAGTTTCAGTTTTAATGACCGGCTGTACCCGGAACGTTAGCAAAATTGCGCCGGTAGACACGGTTTTGCGCAATCAGGCGCGCAGCATTGCCGGGCAGCTGGAATGGGCTGAAGAACTTGATTCTGCCGGGTTGCCGCAAAAAAACATTCAGAATAACAGTCTGCCGCTGCCAGATGCTTTGCCTGCAATAAATTGCCCTGCGCCGGTTTTTCCTTCCCTAAATGATTTTGCCGTTTTGGATACGCGCAGCTTAGACCCGGCGGCTTATCAGGCTTTAACGACTTTTTTTGCCCAGGCGGCGCTTAAACAAATTGAAAAACGTAAGATAAACGCCGATTTTTTAGATGACCGTTTTGTATTTTTGCCTTTTCTTTTGGAAAACTCTTTTAAGAATATTCACGAAGTAAAAAAAATATATTACGCAAAACCTTCTTTTATAGAAGATACTTTACAGATTCCCGTGCGGCTGCAGGGTGAAAACGTGCATACGGACTTGCAGGTTTTTATGCACCCAAAAGGCAGAAGCTGGGTAATTGAACAAATATATTTTGGAGACCAGACCAATGAATGAAATGCTCACCGGTATTCAGCGTGACGTAGTTATACAATATTTGCGCACCGAATTTCCTTTGCTGAAAATCTCCTGCGACGGGGCTTATGAAACGGCTTTTGAACTTGAAAAAGGGCAGTATACGGTGCAGCAGTCGGTCATTATTTTTTCTAAAAAACTTACGCCCCAATGGATGCGCATTGAAAAAAATGACATTCGGGTTTCGTTCTATTTTCGTAAGCGCGGCTTGCAGTTTGATTCCGTTTTGCAGACAAGCGACGTAAATGCGGCGATTGGCATACCGGACGCGATTGAAAAAACCGCGGATACGATTTCGTTTGATTCGCCAAGTTACCGCGGACAGCTTTTTTACAATGTGGGAAAATCGCAGCAGAATTTTGTACCTTGCGTTTCCAGCACGCTGTTTCCGCTTTTTAACCCGGCGGTATGGAAAACTATTGAACCCGATGACGAAATTGCATTTTTTTCAATACTTTCGCGGTACAGCAATTTGCATCAGGCTGCCGATTTGCCTGAAGAAATTGAATCTCTGCTTTTGAATACGAAAAAAATATTGTTTTTCCCCGAAAAACGATTTCCTTCAAATCCGCCGTTTCCTTTTGATGCGTGCTTTACCGTGCGCGACTTGGACCAGCGTTCGCCTGTTAGCGACGAGCTTGCCCGGGTACGCAGCAGCTTGCATTTGCTTGCAGATTTGTGCTATATCCCGATTCCGGGCATAACCGGCGGCAGGGCGGTAAGTATTGAACGCAGCTGCTTTACAAACCAGAAGCCCGGTGCCTGCGCAAAAATTACGGAAGAACAGATTGCGTATCTGCCTGCGGCGGCGTATCTGTCTAATCTGGCGGTAGATTCGCAAAGTTCGGTGCAGGGGCGCATTGCACCAATTGATATTCTGTATTTAAGCGATGAATTTGTTTGCTTCGGCTGTTCGCTCAATACAATTTCCATGACCGAGCGCGAAGAATATATTTTTAAAATTGCGATTGGCTTTAGAAAAATTGTTGCCAAATGCGTGGTTTTAAGCGTTATGGTAGAAGAAGAACGTGTTGCGGTGGTTTGCCGCTTTACCGGAATGACTCCGGAAGACAGGCGTTTTTTATACGAAAAACATTTTGGCGCTTTGCTTGCCGGAAGAATATAAGGAGCTGTTATGAACGATAACATAAAGCAGCAGCAGGATGAATTTTTTGCTGATTTTAAAGCCCAGTATGGCGATGAAGTAAAAGAAGTTTTGATGGTAAAAATATTCGGTTCTTCTGCGGTGCTGGAAAGTATTGGTCTTCATTTTCCGCCAGCCAGCGGCGAATTATGGGGGCTTTTGGTTTTAGGTGATAAACTGCATTTTTACGCCCCGGCATGGGAATCTGCAATGACTTCGCTTTTCAGGATACGTGCAGGCGGTAAGGCGCCGGGCGAACAGTACGCGTGTTTAAGCAGTTTACCGGCTTTCTGCGCTTTTGTGCCGGTTACAAAAGGCTTTATCGGTCTTTTTATGCCTAAAAACGACGTATGCTTAAGTTTTGAGCCCGGCTTAAAAGACAAAGACGACAAAAGTGCCGCCGCCGATAAAGAACAGGTTCTGTATTTTACGGTTAACGAAAAACCTGCAAAGGTGGTTGAAAAGCTGGAAAAATATTTTAAATAGTTTACGGGCTGTTTACCGCGAACAGCACAAACAAATTGAATGAAAAAAAGCCCGCCGAAATATGATTTTTGCAAAATATTGCATAAAACCGTATCTTGGCGGGCTTTTTGCTTTAAACGCGTTTCTGCGTATTTTTAAGCCTTTTAATTTTCAGCTGTGTTTTGCGCGGCATCTGCGGTATTATCTTCTGCAACTGCGGCTTTTTCTGCGGCGGCGATATTTGGGGTATTTTCAATATTTTCGCAGCATGCTTCAAAATCTGGTTCTTCAGAGGTTTTGGCTTCGTTTTCACTTTCAGTTTTTTCGGCGTTTTGTTTTTCCATGCTTGCCTTTTCGCGGCTGTAGTTACCAAGCAGAATGGAAATAGGGCTCAGCATGTCAACATTTTCGCAGATAATTTTTACAACCACCATAATCGGCACGGCAAGAATCATTCCTACAAAGCCCCAGATCCAGCCCCAAATGGAAAGGGAAATAATGATTACAAACGGACTCAGTCCAAGGTTTTCGCCCTGTATTTTTGGTTCAATAATGTTGCCGATTATCATGTTTACGCCAAGCATTACCAGAAGAATTACGATAAATTCTGTCATGCTGGGCCAGAACTGCAAAAGTGCAAACAGGCTGGTTAAAACAGTAGACAAAATTGAACCGATTGTAGGTATAAAGTTCATTATGAAAGCCAGAAATGCCCAGACGATAGGGAAGTCCATGTGTACGCAAATACAGCCCAGATAAACAATTACGCCGGTTATAAGCGAAACGTAGAATTTTACTGACATATAGCGGGTAATCTGGTTGATTACGTTTGAAATAACGTCGCGGATTTTGTCCGGCAAAATGTCGGCAAAGGCAAGTTCTATTTTTTCGTTCAGGTTGCGGAATTCGGACATGAAAAACAGCATGAACAGGAATGTCATTAGAATATCTTTGACCAGATTTATGGCTTTTGCAGAAAAACTAAGCGCAAAGTTCTGTATAAAATCCCTTACCATCGCCTGATTCCACAAATTGGTAGCCAGACCTAAATCACGGTCAAAGCTAAGGTCAAACATTTCGGCAATAGTTTCGTAAATTGACATAAAGCGCTGTTCGTACTTTGGATACTGGGCAAAAATTGTACGCAGGCTGGAAAACAAAATAGTGCCAACAACAAAAACGATTAAAATTAAAATTAAAAGTCCCAGAACAACGCACAGATAGTAGGGTATTTTTAATTTCTTGTTTAGCAGGTTTGCAACCGGTGCAAGTACGCAGGAAAGCAGGATTGCTACCACAATCGGTATTAAAACTTTTGCGGCAATTTTCATTACTGCAAGTGCCACGATTATGGCAAGAAACAGCATTATAAAAAAGTTGGAAGAAGCAAAACGTTTTGGTGCTTTTAACATTATTTTTACCTTGTTTACCTTATTATTTATTCAATTTGCTGAAAATTTGAAAAACTGATGCGTCAGAAATGAAGTGCGCATAAAAAAAGCCAAGTGCGCTAAAATCGTGCCCTTGGCTTTTTATAAATCAAAACTTATTTTTTAGCTTCAATTTTGTCAAAACCGCAGAAAGGTACCAAAGCTGGTGGCACTGTAATAGAACCGTCAGCGTTCTGGTAGTTTTCCAGTACGGCAACCATAGCGCGGCTAACTGCAACCGCAGTACCGTTAAGCATGTGCACGTACTTGTTCTTTCCGTCGTCGTCCTTGTAGCGCACGTTCAGGCGGCGTGCCTGAAAGTCCGTACAGTTAGAAGTTGATGTAACTTCGCCCCATTCGCCGCCGTTACGACCAGGCATCCATGCTTCAAGGTCCCATTTGCGGTAAGCCGGTGCGCCAAGGTCGCCGGTGCATGTATCTACAACGCGGAACGGAATGCCGAGACCGCTGAAAATTTCTTCTTCAATCAGGCGAAGGTCTTCGTGAATCTTGTCAGAATCTTCCGGCAGACAGTAAACGAACATTTCAAGCTTTGTAAACTGGTGAACGCGGTACAATCCTTTAGAGAACTGACCTGCAGCGCCGGCTTCTTTGCGGAAACAGTGCGAAAGACCGCAGTATTTTAACGGAAGTTTTTCTTTTGAAAGGATTTCACCAGAATGGTAGCCGCCCAAAGTAATTTCTGCTGTGGCTACAAGGCAGGTTCCGTCGCCTTCAAGGTTGTAAACGTTAGATTCGTTTCCGCGCGGGTTAAAACCGATGCCTGTTAAAATTTCTTCGCGGGCAACGTCCGGTGTAATGAACGGCGTAAAACCGTGCTTGCGCAGAATGTTAAGCGAATACATAACCAAAGCCTGTTCCAGAAAAACGGCTTCGTTTTTAAGGTAGTAAAACTTTGGTCCTGAAACTTTAGTTGCGGCATCAAAATCAATCAAATCCAGTGCCTGACCAAGCTGTACGTGGTCTTTTGGTTCAAAATCAAATTCGCGGACAGTGCCCACGCGCTTAACTTCAAGGTTTTCGCTGTCTACAGCGCCAACCGGTGCGGCAGGGTGTGCCATGTTCGGAATCTGGCGACCGGCAGTTTCAAGCTGTTCTTCTACAGCAGCAACTTCGGCTTCTTTTGCGGCAATTTCAGCTTTAATAGCTTTTCCGTCTTCAATCAGTTTTGCACGTACATCAGCTTCAAGTTTTCCTTTCATTGAAGCTGCGTTTTCGTTGCGTTTGGCTTGCAAAGCCTGTAATTCTGTAACCAGGGCGGTGCGTTTGTCAAAAAGTTCAACAACCAGATCGGCATCAGCCTTCATGTTTCTGGCAGTAATATTGGCTTTAACAGCGTCTAAGTTTTCTTTAATAAATCTGTAGTCTAACATAATGGCAAATTATACCGTTTTGCATATTTTTGGTCTATAAGAATGCAAAGGAGCATACAAGCTTCGTTGTTGCCGTGCTTTAGATATACTGCATTTGAATACTGACTGCTATTTAAACGCAATACTAGTTAGTATTTAAACAGAATTCTAGCTACTACTTAAATGTAATGGTAGCCGCCATTAAAGCGTAAAACAATTGGGTTTGTCGTCCGGTTTTTGCATGGGTACAGCAGGCGAAAGTATTAAAGATAAGTGAAAGAAAATAGAAAACGAAGAAAAAAAATCGCCCGACAAAAAATCGGACGATTTATTCTGGAAGGCTGTTGCTTTAATTGGAACTTTGGCAAGCCTTGCCGGATTGGTTATCAGTCTAATTAAATAGGCTGATTAAATTGGATATGCTGCCAGTCATTCAACTGGCATCTTTTTAAGTTACATCTTAAATAAAGAGGTGTCAATATGAGTAAATCTTCAAAAATCTTTATAGCTGTCTGTACTTTTGTTTCTGGCATTGTTCTCTTAATTACTTCTATTCTGTTTTAGGGGTTTTTATGGAAACTAAAAAAAATATACAGGCTACGGCTGTCACGGCGGAGGCAGGAAACAGAAAAACCCGGAAGAAAAAATTGTTTACAAAAATATAACAATATCCGGCAAGCCTGAAGAACTGGAAGCCTTAAAGTAGAAAGCAAAGGAAAACGGAAAAACCTTGTCTCGATACATAATAGAATCTTTATTGAATTAACACCACAAAGCCCCGGATTTTCCAAAAGTCCGGGGCGTGCGTGTTAGGCAGAAAGGTATTTTGTTTTTCAGTGCAAAGACTGTCATGCTTTTACGCATTACATGACAAAACGACTTGCAGGCATGTTGTTTTCCTTTGACAGCTGCTTAATCAAATCAATTTCTTCCTGCTGCAAAGAAAACTGAATCTGCTTTCTTCCGCTTTCAGAAAGCTTTTTGCGGCCGCTGCCTTCACGCGCTCCGCCGTGGGTATTTCGTACTCCGTCCATGCAAACACCTACCTGAAAAATCTAATTAAAATAGTAATACCTGTTAAGACAATCGAAACTGATTGAATTGAAATAAAAACTATCATCAGTTTTTCAAATCTATTCATTTGACACCTCTTATAAAAATGAATTATTATAAAAGGCGAGGTGGAGCAGTTACCTCGCCTTATCCGTTATCCAAGCATCAGGATAACGCTTATTGCGGTCAATGTTGTCTGAATCGCTGTAACTATAATTGCAACCAGTGCCAGCTTTTCAGCTCTTGACCATTTTTTTTTCTTCTTCCATTAAACTAAGCTCCCATTGGCACTTTTGCAATAATAAAAATAACAACGGCAATTATAATGCCGCGAAAAACATTCTTAATAATAAGCTTTGCATTATTTGACATATTCGCTCCCTTGAAGTATTATCATGAATAAGCAAGGCGGGTCATGCGTCAACATAAACCCACCTGCTCCCGCTAGTGGAAAATCAAAAGCAGCAGTGCTTCAGCAATTACTGCACTGATAACCGCTATCAGGATTTCGTACAAAGCCTGCAAAAGTACGGTCTTTACTTTGCGGGCTCTTTTTTTATGATTATTTAAAAATAGTTCGCAAAGTAAAATACTTTTATCCTTTCGTTCTTTTCATTACAGCCTTATTTGCGAAAAATGGCGGTATAAAATGCGCCGTTTTTGTACTTGAAATGTAAATCCGTTCATCAGCTTTTCTGCAAAATGCGTTTTCCTGTACTGCCTTCAATTTTGCAAAGTGAAAAATCGGGCTTGTATATAAAACAATTGTGTTGTAAAATAAATATTGGAATTGTCTATAAATTCCAGGGGTGGGGTTTTAGCATTTCTTTTTTCGCATTTTTGCGTTTCTTTTTTAACAAAAAAACAACTGTACAATAGAAGATTTTTATAAAAAAACTTGTATTTTACAAAAAGAGTTTAAAGTGTTTTTAAAGTATCTTGACATATTTGGGTTCAAATCTTTTGCCGACCGCACGCATTTTGAATTTGCCGACGGTATTACAGCCTTGCTTGGGCCGAACGGTTGTGGAAAAAGTAACGTTGTTGATGCGGTTAAATGGGTTTTGGGTGAACAGGCTGCAAAAACCATGCGTGCCGAAAAAATGGAAGACATCATTTTTAACGGTACCGAAAAACGCCCGGCATTGAACGTTGCAGAAGTTGCCCTTACCATTTCCAACGAAAAAAATCTTTTGCCGCTTGACGTTAGCGAAATTACCATTAAGCGCCGTCTGTACCGCAGCGGCGAAAGCGAATATTACATAAACAACGTGCCGGCGCGCCTAAAAGAAGTGCGCGAACTGTTTTGGGATACCGGTGTTGGCAAAGCCGCCTATTCTGTAATGGAACAGGGCAAGATTGACCAGATTCTTTCCAGCAAGCCGGAAGACCGCCGCTATCTGTTTGAAGAAGCCGCCGGAATTACGCGCTTTAAGGCAAAGCGTGCCGAAGCTGAACGCAAGCTTGAAAAAACCGAAGAAAATATGCGCCAGATTGAAGGAATTTTGGGCGAAGTTAAGCGTTCCCACGATTCCTTAAAAATTCAGGCAGACAAAACAACAAAATACCGCACATTAAAAGACGAAATATTTAATTTTGAACTTGACATTCAGCTTTTGCGCCTTAAAAACTTTACTCAGGATTTTGAGCGGCGCAACAATGAGTTAAAGTCAATTACCCAGCGCCGCGACGGCTTGCGCGCCGAAATAGACGAAATCGAAAACTCTCTTTCTGAAAACATGGAAGAAGTTAACTCGATGCAGAACGAAATTAACGAAATTCAGCAGAAAATAATTTCGCTTGCAGTTGAAAAAAACGAAAAAGAAAAACTCGCCAAGGTTTACGCAAGCCAGCTGAACGAAATAAAGCAGAATATTTCCAGCCTGGAAGGCCGCAAGATTGGCATTGAAAACAGCATTGAAAGCTTAACGGAAGAAGCCGACGAACAGGAATCGATTGTACGCGACCTGAACAAGCGTCTTGAAGAAATTGTCCGCAACATTGAAGACTTTGAAGGCAACATTGCGGCGGCTTCTAAACGTATAACAGATAACGATTTGCTTGCGGCAAAAAAAGAAAAGGAAATTGTTGTCCTTGACGGCGAACGTTCCAAGCTTGAAAAAGAGCTTGAAGCAATTACCGAAGACATCGTAACGGAACTCGATTCCAAGCTGAAAGACGCCGGATATTCTTCTGCGTCGCATATTCAGGCAAAAGCCGATCTTGATGAAGTTCTGGCTCAGCTGCAGGTTCTTGCAACCGGCCGCAAAAATATTTTTTCGGATTTTGCAAAGGTTCAAAATCATTCCGGCGAAGAAATTGAAAAATTTATCAATAACGCAGTTCATTCTTTTGGCGAAATTGAAGAATTGACCCAAAAATTAAGCGATGCGGTTGCGGCTCTGGTAAAAACTTCGCCAAGTTTTATTGATGAATTCTTGTCGCCTGAAGGTATTATTACCAAAAAGCGTATCGTCGACCAGAAAATCAGCGAAAACAAAAAGCAGGTTAACGAAAAGCGTCAGGAAATCAACGATTTGCGTTCTGAAAATTCCGGTCTGGTTAAAAAAATTGAAGAATACCGCCAGACTTTGCAGAATTTGAAAATCAACCAGGCGCAGATGTCTGCACAGGTTAAGGGTGCCGAAGAACAGGCGCGCATTATCCGGCGCGAACTGAACGGCAAGCAGAACGAACTGCGCAATGTTGAAAACGATTTGTATAACGAAAACAAGCGTCTGGAAGACATTACCGACCAGATGCGCGAAATTGAAGGCGAAATTGCAAGCCTAGAACACAAGGGCGTTTCTCTTACCAAAGAGATTGAAAATCTTGAAAAAGACCGCGACAACCGCAGTTCCGAAGTGAAGAACAAGCGCAAGGTGCTTGACAGCAAGAATGCGGAAGTTTCCAAAGTGCAGGCTCAGCTTGAAGATATTTCCATGAAGCTTGCAATGGCAGAAACTGAAATTAAAAATACAAAAGACAACTTTATAGAAACTCACAGCCGCGATTTGATGGAATTTGAAGAGCGCATGTATACGATTACTACGCCTGCCGCGGATTTGCGCGAAAGTCTGGCAGAACGCCGTCAGGCACTGCGCGAATTAGGTTCAAATATTAACCTTGCCGCGGTTGAAGAATTTGCGGAAGTTAAAGAACGCTATGACTTTTTAAGCAACCAGCTTGCAGACTTGCAGAAAGCGCGGGAAGATTTGCAGCGCATTACTGAAGAAATTCGTGCCGAAGCAACTGAACTGTTTTTGCAGACTTACAATACCATTAAAAAGAATTTCCATAATATGTTCCGCCGTCTGTTTGGCGGTGGCCGCGCAGAACTGCGCCTGCTTGATCCGCAGAATGTGCTTGAATCCGGCATTGAAATTTTTGCCCAGCCGCCGGGTAAAAAACTTGAAAATATTGCCCTGCGTTCCGGCGGCGAAAAAACCATGACCGCGGTTGCGCTACTTTTTGCAACTTACATGGTTCGTCCAAGTCCGTTCTGTCTTCTTGACGAAATTGATGCCGCCCTTGACGAGCACAACGTTATTCGCTTTGTAAATACTTTGCGCGATTTTGCAAATGTAAGCCAGTACATTGTTATTACCCACAACAAAAAAACCGTTACCGGTGCAAGTACGCTTTTGGGTATTACGATGCAGGAATCCGGCGTTACAAAAGCAGTTACAATCAAGCTTGAAAATGAAACCGGTACGGTTAATCTTGTAAAAGATGAAGAAGTAGAAGTTTTTGAAGATGAAGATGTTCCGCCGGAAGAAAATGTTTTCATTCCGCCGCATCCGCCTAAAAGAACAGCAGAGGACAAAAACAAATGAGTGACAATTCTTTTGGTGAAAAATTAAAGGGATTTTTTAAAGGCTACGGAGAGTTTGACTTTAAGAAAGCTGGAAATTCTTCATATATTGCGGGCTATCTGCAAGACCATTTGCCTCAGGCTTACGGTATCATTGCATTTCTGGTTCTGTTGATTTTTATGTCGCTTTTGCCGGTTTTTGCAACCGTAATTCAAAGCAACAAAAAAGAAAAAAAACAGAAAGTTTATCTGGTAAAGCCCGTTGAAGACGAACTTGTTTTGCCCGCAGAACCTGGCATTGACGATTCTTACCAGTTTTACCGGGAACAGAAAAGAAAATGGAGCAGGGAAGATGCCGAAGTCTGGTTCACCGCTCCGGATGATTTGATGTTGAAAGAACTTGAGCAAACAAATAATGCTCTTATTTCTGATGTTTTGGGGGCTGCTCCGTGAAAAAGTTTTTATTCTTGTGTGTTGTTCTTATTTTTTGTGTTTCGTGCAAAAGTGCGAAAGTTTCTGTACCTTCTGCACCGGCATCAGCTAATACCGCTGCTCAAAATTCTGCGCCTGCAACTGCCGCCGCCAATGACGACTGGCTTACCATTGACGACGATTTTATGGTGCCTCCTAATCCGCTTTTGGAAGAAGCCGAAGGCGAAAACGCTGAAGATTCTGAGAAGAGTGTAAAAAACGAAGAAGCACAGGCTTTGGCGCTGGCAGAAGCCGAAAAAAAGGCTGAAGAAGAACGCCTTGCCAGAGAAGCTGAAAATAAAAAAATAGAAGAAAAAAAAGCTGCCGAAGTTGCGGCGGCACAAAAAGCCGAAGCAGAAAAGAAAGCCGCAGAAGAAGCTGCTGCAAAAAAGGCTTACGATGATAAAGTGCGTGCCCAGCGTCTGGAAGAAGAACGCAAGGCTGCTGAAGCAAAACGTCTTGCCGAAGCCGCCGCTGCAAAAAAAGCAGAAGAAGAAAAAAAGGCTGCTTTAGAAAAGAAAGCTGAAGAAGAACGTAAAATATTAAGCCGTCAGGCAGCCGAAAAGGCAGAAAAAGAGCGTATTGCTGCTGAAAAAGCCGCAGAAGAAAAACGCCGCGCTGCCGAAGCTGCTGCAAAGAAGGCTGAAGAAGAACGCATAGCAGAAGAAAAACGCCGTGCGGCAGAAATTGCTGCGGCACAAAAGGCAATTGAAGAAAAAAAGGCTGCCGAAATTGCGGCACAAAAAGCCGCTCAGGAAAAAATTGTCAGCGAACGTAATAGTAACGCGGAAAAAGTTCAGACTATTCCGCTTGTAACGGACGATTTGCCGACACTTTCTGTCAGCGAGCAGATTGTAGACCGTACACCTTCACGAACTGTAAGTGTCAATTTGAACCAGTATCTGGATGTCCTTTATCCGGGTGCCGGCTGGACATATCTTGGTGAAGTTGACGAAGGCAAAAATCTGGTAAGTTTTTCAAACCGCTCGCTACAAAATACGGATACCAATTTTACATTGCGTGCCTTGCGCCCAGGCTATACGATTCTGCATTTTTACAAGCAAGATGTTTTAACAAACACTTATATCGATGACTATCTTGAAGTTGTTGTAAAACCTGATGTTTACAGCGGCAATCAGCACGCTGTTGCTCCGTATTATGCAGAAATTGTTCCGCCAAACCAGCGCAAATACGTTGTTGAAAATCCGGCTTCTCTTACGCCGGTGCCATTACCAACTGATAATTTGCGCACAACAACCAGTGCAACAACTTCGCCGCTTGCTGTTGACGAAATAGCAAGCAATGCAAATGCTGTAAGCCAGAAAAATCAGCCAAAAGTGCCGGAACAGAATGCTGCGGCTGTTGCAGCTGTAACAAAACCGCCGGTAGAAAATGCTAAAAAAGGTGAGGGTACAAGCGTCAGCAAAACTTTGCAGCCAAGCGAAAATGTTGCAAATGCAAATAATAGCTGGCAGGCTGCAAATAATTCTGCAAATGTGAATAATAACGCTAATGTTGCAACCAGCCAAAATGCTAAACCAAGTAACAGTTCTAATGCCGGTGCAGAATTTATGGCAAATGCCGCAAATATGAATGCAAGTCAGCTTTTGGCAGCGGCAAAAAAAGCATACACCTTAAAGGCTTATGATGAAGCTTTGGAATATTTGAATATGTTCTTTACAAAGTCTACTGATAATTTTGATGAAGCCTGGTATTTGCGCGGTCAGCTTTTTGAAGCGCCTAATAGCAATTTCCAGAATGTTCGTACTGCTTTGGAATCTTACCAAACTCTAGTTGAGCGCTATCCGTCAAGTCCGTTATGGAAGGATGCAAATAAACGCATCACTTATATCAACCGTTTCTATTTTAAGATTCATTAATTTTAAGATAATCGAATTGATAAAAGCCTGTAGGCTATGAAAAACACCTCTAAAGTTGAACAAATAAAGTTCAATTTTAGAGGTGTTTTTTATGCCCAAGACTTTGAAGGGTTAAAAATATAAATGCGATTATCTTGAATATATTTTTAATAAAAAATGTTGCAGTTATACTGCAAACATGACCTTGATTGTGAGATTTTTATGTTCGTGGCTATCTTTCGTTTTATAGATTATTCTTAATTTTCAGGAATATATTAAAAATTTGATATTCTGGCTATATATATCGCAACAAGTAGGGTAATACGTCAAAATAAAAAAGAGTATGTATAAGATACATACTCTTTTTAGTTAATTAACTAATTCTTATTATTCACCGTCAATTGCAACACCGTGGCGTTTCTGCTGATATTTTTTAAGCATTGCAACACCATTGCGTTTATCGTTGTAAATAAAACCACCATTCCAGTATTCCAAAGCTGCAAAAAGTGCATTACCACCATCGTGTTCATCACTTCTCTGTGTCTTAAATGAAACGTAAGAAGCCAGTTCCTCAAAGTTTTGAGTGTGCAAACATTCAAGACGCTTTCTGTTAAACTCGTTCCATTTTTCAAGGTCTTTAAAACCTTCACCTTCGTCTTCAACAATAAGGTGTGCGTGTGTTGGACTAAACGAATACCAAACCTTTACTTTTTTATTGATGTCACAGTTGTTACCGTGCTTTACGCCATTTTTAATTACTTCGCTAATCTGCTGTTCCAAAAGGTTTATTTCCTTAATTTCAAGTGGTGCAGACTGAACGATAAGCAAGGTAAAATACCTAATCTGTCGAAAGTCTGACGGAAACTCCTTGTACAGCATATTAGATTTGTCAAAGAGGGCATTGCTTCCATCAGATATAAGTTCTTTGTTTGTCATAAACTTCCTCTTTTATCTTATTTAATTTTTTTGTTATGCTTCTGTTACCTGCAAAAGTGCTTCTTCAACGCTGTTTGCAATCGGGAAATAACCCATAAGTTTTGTTAATTCGATAACCTTTTTAACAGAACCGTGGATATTTGCAATTGAAAGCTTGAGATTCATTTTTTTAACAGTCGAACAGATGTAAATCAAAGCACCGATTCCAGACGAGTCGATATAATCTACCTGTTCAAGGTTAATAATGAAGAACTGAACGTTCTTCTCCAACATTTTCATAACCAGTTCTTTCAGTTTATATGAATTATACAAATCCATTTCACCGTTTACATCAATAATATAAACTTCACCGTTTTTCCTGATCTTCAGTTCCATATATTTGCTCCTAATTAATGCCTAAATTAACCATATCATTAACACAGGCAACGCCTGTGAAAACTAACTACTGAATCTTTACAACCATTAAGGTCTGGTCATCGTGCTGACGCGCGTTACCGCAAAAATCCTGTAAATTCTTTTTGATTTTGTTAGAAATATCTTGTGCCTTTAACGAAGCATTTTCTGACAAAATCTTTTTAATATTTTCAACGCCGTATTGCCGGTTTTTTGCATCAACCGCTTCAATAAGTCCGTCTGTATATAATAACACGATATCACCAGATTTAACAGCAATTTCTGTATCTTTATATTCAGTTGCCTTATCTACGCCTATCGGGTCACTCGGTTCATTTATCGATTCAATTTCACCATTTTCGCCATGGTACAAAAGCACCGGTGCATTACCTGCTGACGCAATCTGAAAAATCTGCTTTTCAGAATCGTAGTTTGCCAAAACCAGAGAAGCAAAATGGTCAATATTAATTTTGCCCGTAATACCGCGGTTTGTCCAAGCCAGAATAGTTGCTGCCGATTTCTGAGTGTTTACAACCAGCTGCATAATTGCCCTGATCATAACCATAACAATCAGCGAGTTCATACCTTTACCGGCAACATCTGCCAAAATAAAGGCTATTCTGTCTTTACGGCAAGGAATTACATCAAAATAATCACCGCAAACACCTTCGGCAGCATTAAAAAAGGCTGCAAAAGAAGTACCCGGAATATTATAATTCAATTTGCCGTGTATGCTTTTCTGCAAATTACACGCAATTGCAGATTCTCTTGTTAATTCTGACTTTTCTACAATTTCCTGATAAGAAAAAACACTTTGTACTGCGCCGGAAGCGAAGTTACTTAAAATCTGTGCCCTAGAAAAATCTTTTTCGGTAAACTTTTCACTTTCAAACTTTCTGGCTAAAGCCATTACACCAATAACAGAACCGTTTACAATCATCGGTGCAATAATATAAGTACCAAGTTTTAAGAAATCTTCCGGTTCATTCTGAAAAAACCTTTCATCATTTACCGGATCGGTAATCAATTCTGCTTTGCCGCTTGTTGCAGCCATACCAAAAATTGTTTCGCCCAGATTGAACTGTGCAAATCTAAAACTTGTTTCTACCCTGGCAACTTTATGCGGCAAATCTGCCGGCAGCTGATATGGCGGCGGAAACGTACCGTGAAAAGTTTTTACGGTAATAATATCTTCAAAATCATCTATTAAAAGAATTGCACCGCCGTCAGCACCCGTACATTTGATTGCTGCCTGATTAATCGTATCCAAAAGCTGAACAAGTCCGTCTTTCGCGGCAAAGGCTTCAGAAGCTTTTACCATAAATTCCCTGCCGAAAGACATAACTTCGTTGTCTTTTTCAGCTTCTTCTGCAATTTTTGGATCAACAGCTTCTTCTGTCGCAGCAGGCGGCGGCATCATTTCTGTCGGTGCATCTATGTCTTCAAGCTGAACAGGTTCGTAGGCGATATAAGCCAGAAAGAACCATACAACAATGGCTAAAAGCAGAATTGCCAGATAAATTGTAACAAAACTTTTGCCCATAACAAGCAAAATAAGAGCCGGTGCAATGCCAATTGTACTTACATACATTATGGCGTTAAAAGCCGGAACAGCTTTATTTGTTTTGTTTGTGAGAAATAAAAAAACAGACAGGGCTGCCAAAGCTAAAATAAGCAGAATATTTGCAATAAGTCCGTTTACCAAAGTCAACTCTCTTTGTGCTTTCTTTTTTAGCAGTTTAACACTTGTTTTTATGCAAAATGTTTGCTACGCACATAATAAAATCTTAACACTGAAATTTTCTACCGTCAAGATTTTGATTTTTTATTTTTCAAAAAATGTCTGAAAAAACCCATTCCAAATTCCTGCTTAAATCCGTCTGTAACGTCGTCCAGCGGAATTTCACTGCCGAATTTGGTTTTCAGTTCATCCCAGTATTTTATAAGCCAGACATACATATCGCTGGTGGTGCGGCCTTTGAATTTCCGCATGATATGGCGGCGGTGTACAACTTCAATTACCGGGCAGTAAACATTTTCGTACCATGACAAAATTGCGTCCGGCATTGAAATTTCTTCAGTCTGATTCTGGTTGATGAAATATTTGTGGGTCAAAATATGGTTGTAAATAACGTCATACTGCCCCGGAGTAGAAAAATCCAGTTTCCAGAAGTCGGTAATGTCGCCAAAATTCGTTTCCATATAGAAAACGCGCTTTTCGTAATTGATGACTTCTTTCTGAATCTGCTTTCTGCTTAAGCCCGGCTTCAGCTTGATTTCGCTTTTAAGGCTTACAACTTCTGCGTCAATGCATTCAACGCCTTTTGCCCTTGCTACCGAAACCCTGTGGTTGCCGTCGCGCACAAAATATAGACCGCCGATTTCGTAAAGCTTTATAGGCGGAAGAATTACGTCGGTCAAATGGGCTTCGTCAATGTGTGCCCAGCGGGTTTTCAGGTGCATGTTTTTTGGGAAAAAGTGGCTGTCAAAGTCGGTATAACGGCCTTCGCTGCCGGCAATCAAATCAACCGGTACAACCTGCATGCCCAAATAAACTTCGTTTTTAGGTTTCAGCAGCTGCTTTATGTCGTTAAAAGAAAGCAGGTGGCTTTCTTCCTGGTTTACAAAGTGCTGAACTTCGTTAAAAAGTGCCTTGTTGCGGGCACGGAAAAAATCGTCTTCGGCTTGTGTGTGAACGTTGCTCATAAATTCCTCACATTAAAAAGTGATTAAATAGAAATTACCCAATCGAATAAATGTTCGATTTTCCAAATAAAACAGTAAAAATTAGTTTGTTTCGCTGTGCATTAAGTCTTTTTCGTCAAATTCCAAAATGTAATGACTGAAAGCGTTAATAATCGTAGTTTCTTCAAATTTGCTTACACGGATATCCTGAATGTCGTACAAATGAATATGACCGTGAATCATATATGTTGGCTTAAATTTTTTCAAGAACCAGCGGTAGCAGTCAAAGCCCTGATGGCAGGGGTCGCTTTTATCGTGAATGTCTTTTGGTGGCGTATGGGTTAAAAAAATGTCCAGATACCTGCCGTAGCGCCATTTGTTGTAGTACAGCTGGGGAATCATTTTGATAAGTCGGTATTTCATCTGCTTGTCGGTGTACTGGCACTGCCCGTTGTTGTAAAGTTTGGAACCAGATGCGCCTGCCATAAGCAGCTTGCCGTCGTTGAAAGTTTTAAAACCAAGATAATGGGCACCGTGGGCGTATTTAAGTGCGTCATACGGGGCAGCACCGCGCTGGGGGCATTCATTAGGGTGGTAAAAACAGAATTCTTTTAAGTTATGGTTGCCAAAAACAAAGTAGGTAGGCTTGTTCAAAGCCGAAACAATGTAATCAACGTATTCCATTGCCAAATCACCGGCGCAAAGCACCAAATCAATATCTTCAAAACGTTCTTTTGCAGAAGAACTGTAAACTAACGGGTCAATTTGGTCTGAAACACATAAGATTTTCATTTTTATTTTTCCACTTTATGATTTTTGCAAATTGCTGCTACGCAGCATAAAAACATCATATTACATTATCGACGAAAGTTTGTTTTTATCTATAAGTTCAAAAGGTCTTCCTTCTGCAAAAGCTTCGGCAGAACTTGTAAAAATTGAACTTGTACAGATAATGCATTTGGTAATAGCCCCGGATTTCATTTCTTCCTGCTGGCGGCGTAAAAACTGTTCCGGAATAGGGTCGCTGCTGCGGAAAAAATATATAAGCGTGGTTTGCGTGCGCACGTTGCTGAAAGTATCTTTTGCATCCGGCACAGCCTTTATTGTACAGCAGTCGCTTACGCCGCTGCTTTCTGCAACCGCAAGCCCGAAAGATTTTACCGTAATTCCCTTGCAAAGCTCAATAAATTCGGCATTGCTGCTTGTCAAATAATCTTTCATGTGGTCATTTGCGCGCAAATCCTGATATTCCGTAAGTTTAGCCGGAACATCCTTGAACTTTTTCTTAACCTTGCTGATTTCTTCCCACTGTTCAATAGCCTTGTCAAGATTGCGCATGTTTTCGTAAGTTTGTGCCATAAAATAGCGCGTATACAAAGTGTCGTTATCGTCGCTCTGCTTTGAATTGCTTAACGAACGCTGAAATTCAAATATTGCCTTATCGTACTGTTTTGTAGCGCTGTAACAGATGCCGCGCTCCAGAAAAGCTTTCTGCTTAAAAGCCGGGTCGCGGGTTGCTTTTTCAAATGCGTTAACCGCATCTGCATAATTCTGCTGTTCACGGTGAATTTTACCCAGATAGTAATAATTGGAAAATTTATTTGGTTCGTATTTGATTGCAAGACTTATTTCTTTTTTTGCATCGATGTACTGCTTCATCGAGATAAGCAGCTTTGCAAGACCTTCGCGGGCGGCGGCGTTTCTGCCGTTAAGTTCAATAGCCTTGTTGAATTGCTTTAACGCCTGATCGGTTTTTCCGCGTTCAATAAAAATATTGCCTGCGGCAACCCAGATTGTAGGGTTTTTCGGTTCCAGCGTTTCCAGCAGAAGATATTCTTTAAGGGCTTCTTCCGGCTGACCAAGCGCAAGGTAAAGTTCCGCCATTGATTCCCTGAAGTCAATTTCGCGGGTGCTGCCGTGAAAAGCGCTTTTAGAAACAAGAAACTCAAACTGTTCCATTGCGAGCTGATATTTTTTTACGCACATATAGGCTTTGCCCAAATAAAAATGTGCCAGAATGTTTTCATTATCACGATCAATAAGGCTTTTGCCGATTTTAATTGCCTGCGCGTATTCGCCTTCTTCAATAAGCCTTTTTACTTCTTCTGTTTTTTTAGGCGCAAGAATGGCTTTTAAAACCGCAACTAAGATAACAATTGAAACTACGCCAACAAAAATAAGCGGTATAAATGCGAGTGGCATAAAAACTCCCAAAAATACAAAATACGGACAGACTGAAAATGTTTTCAGGCATGTCTTGCGAGTTTTATGCCCGGAATTTGAAAGGCATGAAACATCGCATTTTTTTTAGTTTGCCCTAAAAATTGCAGTTTTTAGAGCCGTTATTGTTTACTAAAAATTTACTAATGGAAATAATTATGCTTATCGTATAGCTTTTACTTTAATATGTCAATTTTGTAACATTTTAACGTAAAAATTGCTTTAACTAATACGCAGTTGCGCAAAACTATTTAGAATTTTACAGAAATATATCGAAAATAATACTGGTTTTACCATTTGCACCGAGGTTTACTTTGAAAAAACATATAAAAACGATTGCCTGTACTGCAATTGTTGCCGCATTTTCTTCATTCTGCTTTGCAAGCGATTTATACGAAAAAGCCGTAGAAACTTTTAAAGCCAACAAACCGGCAGAAGCGCTTGTTCTTCTTGAAAAAACTATAAAAGAAGAAGGCGATGACGCCGCGCTTTATAATTATCTGGGCTGTGCTTATTACCAGACCGGCGAATATGAAAAATCTTACGACGCTTTTGTAAAAGGCGCCGCCGTACCGTTCAGCAACAAGGCTTTGCTGTATTTTAACGCCGGCAATGCAGCTTTTGCACTTGGCGATTTTGCCCGTGCCGAAACAAGCTACACAAAAGCCCTTGAAGACGACGAAGAACTGGTCGGCGCTGTGCTTAACCGTGCCAACAGCCGCATAAAGCTGGGCAAAAGTCAGCTTGCAATTGAAGATTACGAGCTTTACTTGTCTTTGGATCAGGATTCTGAACAGGCGGAAGCAATCAGCGCCGCAATTAAATATCTGAAAGAAAATAAAGATGCGCTGGTTCAGAAAAAAGCCGAAGACGAAAATGCCGGTGACCAGACCGAAAATGCAGAAAATCCGGAAGAAGCAGAAAATGCTGAAAACCCTGAAAAAAACGGTTCCGGCGGCGCAGAAGCAGAATCAGCGGCAAAAACACAGCCGGCTGGCAATGCCCAAAATACCGAAAAAACAGAATAATAATATAGAAAAAAACTGCAATTATTTCATTTTTTATAAAAAGGCAGATAAACCCATTCGCATATTTTGCGGCATCCGGTTTTTCTGCCTTTTTTTTGCAAAACCAAAAGCTTGTATTCCAATTCAATATTTTTTCGCTTTTATATATGGAAGAAACTTTCCGCTTTTAAAAAAACACGAAAATAATCTGCGCAAATCTTTTATAATTCTATCTAATCAGTAGGTAAAAGCCTTGCCAAAACTGCATATTTGTTGCAAACTTTTCAGCATGACTTATCAGAAACTTGAAATGCCAAAAGCCGGTGACAAGGTCGTTGTCGGTCTGTCCGGCGGTGTTGATTCTACAATGACGGCAATTCTGCTTAAAGAAAAAGGCTGCGACGTAACCTGCGTAACCATGTCTTTGTGGAAAGGCGATTTGAAAGTACCGGAAGGTACGGAAAAAATAAAAGACAGCTGTTACAGCCCTGCCGAAGAATATGAAATTGAAGAATGCCGTAAATTTTGCGCTGAACAAAATCTTCCATATTATGTAATTGACGTAAAACAGGCTTATCAGAAGCAGGTTTTAGACTATTTTAAATCCGAATACCGCGCCGGACGCACTCCAAATCCGTGTATCCGCTGCAACCAGTTTATAAAATTCGGTGCACTTCTGGCTGGCGTTCAGCAGATGGGTATTGAATACGATTATTTTTGCACCGGGCATTATGCAACGGCTGTGCGCCCAACTGACTGTATTGCAAGCCTTTACGGTAAAGCAGGCGAAGCCGCAGACGGTGCCTGTGCAAAGCCTGTACAGATTGCGGTTGCTACCGACATTACAAAAGATCAGGCTTACTTTTTGTACCGCATTCCTTCTTCCGTTCTGGAAAAAGTACGTTTTCCGCTTTGCGGCTTCAGCAAAAAAGAAGTTGTGCAGATGGCAAAAGACCGCAATCTGCGTGCTGCCCAAAAAGAAGAAAGTCAGGATTTTATTGGCGGCGAATATCTTGAACAGATTTTTGCCGACAAAAAATCGGTGCCGGGCGATATTATAGATTTGGACGGCAAGGTTTTAGGCAGGCACCGCGGAATTGAGCATTATACAATCGGTCAGCGCCGCGGGCTGGGGGTTAGTGCCCCGGAACCTTTGTATGTTGCTGAAATAGACCAGAAAAAAAATCTGGTTGTGCTTGGCAAGGATAAAGATTTGTTTTGTACAGGGCTGCTTTGCAACGATATGGTTTGGCCTGCCGGCTACAATCCTAACTGCGAGTTTGAAGCCATGGTAAAAATCCGCCTGGCAAGCAAGCCGGTAAAGGCACTTTGCAAGCCGTATACAATGCCGGACGGAACGGTTTCCTCTGATACTTATCAGGTTGTTTTTGAACAGCCGCAGCGTGCAGTTGCGCCGGGACAGTCGGTAGTGTTTTACATTGACGGAATTACCTGCGGTGGCGGAATTATTACCCAGCCGATTAAGGCAGAAAACGCATAATTTTTTTTTCTGCTTAATTTGCAAAAAAAAATTAAAAAACGGCTTGAAGTTATTGACACTTTTTTGAAATACATGTAATATCTTTTACATCAACAAGCCGTTGTAGCTCAGTCGGTAGAGCAATGGACTGAAAATCCATGTGTCGACAGTTCGATTCTGTCCGACGGCACGAAAAGCAAAGCTTAATCGCTTTGCTTTTTTTATTTTAAAGCGCAAATGTAAAGGTGCTGCGGTTTTTTACTGGTATTCGGCTAAAAAAGGCTTTTCCTCCGGTGAAAAAAAATTGCATAAAAATATTGAAAAAAAATAGTCATTCTATTGACACTTTTTTGAAATACATATATTATTTTTTACATCAGCAAGCCGTTGTAGCTCAGTCGGTAGAGCAATGGACTGAAAATCCATGTGTCGACAGTTCGATTCTGTCCGACGGCACGAAAAGCAAAGCTTAATCGCTTTGCTTTTTTTTATTTAAAATCTCTAGTAAACTTTATACACCGAAAAGGCACAAACCTTAAAGTCTTTGCGCGTATTCATTCTGCACGTTTTATAAGTTCTGTTTTCATGTCTGTCATCACAAGAACAAGTCTCCGCTAGACTAAAGGAGACCTATTCTGGACTTTAAAGGACACGTGTCCGTTGCCCTTGCGGACACTTCTTCCGCGTTGTCAGGAATTATCTGTTTTCCACCCTGCGGATAACCTTTTCCGTATCCTGCGGAATTAGCAGTTTGCAGAAAAAGGCAGTAAACCGGGCTGCAATTCCAGTTTAATAATTCCTGATAGCCTGAATGTCGACTTT
>JAKSTR010000159.1 GCA_024402495.1 Treponemataceae bacterium | reverse complement strand
AAAAAGTTGTATTTTATTGAAATGGCGATGACTAAAACTGAACTGAACGAAATTAAGGCACGACTTTTTGAAGGCATTATTGAGTTTAAGAAAGCCGCAGACGTTTCTTATTCTTATTTTGATATTTTCAGGCTGAAGCGGATTTTGGGCAAATATTACCGCGCAATGGCAAAAGTGAAAGATAAAAATCTTTTTAAGGAGCCTGTAAAAAAGGCGGTTTTGCAAATTAACAGCCTTAACGAAAAAACAGACTATGAAATGATTGAAACCGACCAGCGCGAAGACATTTGCGCCTTTATAATCGGGACGGCTTTATTTTTCAATTTTATAAGCAACCCTGACGACGACATAACCGGCGAATGGCGCGAATGGTAATTTTACGCATCGCGCGTTTCTGTACTGCGCCCTTGCAGGCTGTACGCTGTATTTGTGGTTATCCCGAATTTTCTGTCATTCCGAACTCGTTTCGGAATCCGATGCTTTTGCTGCTTGCTTTGCCTCTAACTATAGCTTGGTGTACGCAAAAGCCCTCAGTTTTTGCTTTGCCAAAACTGGGACTATTTTGAAAAAAAGTCGAATGTGCTTTTGCTGCTTGATTTGCCTCTAACTATAGCTTGGTGTACGCAAAAGCCCCCAGTTTTTGACTATGCAAAAACTGCGGCTATTTTGAAAAAAAGTCGAATGTGCTTTTGCTGCTTGCTTTATATAGAACATTGTTTGGTGCAATCAAAAACTGCGGCTATTTTTACAAAAGTTGAATGAGATAAAAACGGTTCTTATTTTTCAATTTCTAAATACACGAAATTGAACATATATAATAGAAGAAAAATGCAGTTTTTTACGAACGGGAAATTGAAATGGAAATTGAACAAATAGAAAATGATGCAGAAAAATATAAAATAACGGTGCAAATTCTTTCTGCCCTGCCCGAATGGTTTGAAATACCGGAAAGCCGGGAAAAATATGCAAAAGAAAGCGCCGGTAAAATGTTTTTCTGCGCAAAAGAAAACCAGCAGATTGCAGGATTTTTGTATCTTAGTGCAACCGGCGCAGATACGGTAGAACTTGCAGTAACCGGCGTATTAAAAAGTTTTCACCGTAAGGGCATTGGTAAAGCACTTTTCAGTGCGGCAAAAAACCGGGCAGCAAAAGCGGGCTACAGTTTCATTCAGGTTAAAACCGTAAAAACCGGCGTTTACCCCGAATATGACAAAACGAACCTTTTTTACAAATCTCTGGGGTTTAAGGAATTTGAAATAATGCCCGGTTTCTGGAATGAAGAAAATCCCTGCCAGATTTATGTAATGAGCCTAAAATAAGCGCCCTGGCAGCGGCGATTATGGAGAAAATATATGGAAAAAACTTTAAGTACCAAAGAATTATACGGCTGGACGCTGAAACTGGCGCTGCCGATTATGATTCAAAACCTGATAAACACGCTGGTAAATACGGCAGATACTTTTATGCTTGGTTTTGTGGGACAGTCGGCAATGGCGGCGGTATCACTGGCAAACCAATATACCTTTGTGCTTTTCTGCGTATTTTTCGGCATGGCAACGGCAACTTCCGTTTTGTGCGCCCAATACTGGGGCAAAGGCGACAGCACCACAATAGAAAGGCTTGTCGGTCTTGCCCTGCGCTACGGAATTATTGTTTCGCTTGTCTTTACCGCCGGTTCGTTCCTGTTTCCGCGTACAATCATGCAGCTTTTTTCGGCAACACCGGAAACTATTGAAGTGGGCGCACAATATTTAAAAGTGGTTTCACTTTCCTTTGTTTTTATGGCAATATCGCAGGTTTATCTAAGCGCCCTTCGCAGCATCGGAAAAGTTGTTTTTCCTTCGGTGGTTGTAATAGTTTCGCTTTGCGTAAATGTATTTTTTAACGCAAGCTTTATTTTCGGGCTTTTCGGGCTGCCGAAACTTGGCGTAGTTGGCGTGGCGCTTGGTACGGTGCTTGCCCGCGTTACCGAAGTCATTCTCTGCGTATGTTTTTCAGTAAAAAGCGGCGTAAAAATAAGCATTAAAGCCATTTTTGCCAAAGCGGGCATCTTAAACCGCGACTTCCTTTCGATAAGCTGGCCTTCAATTGGCAACGACCTGATATGGAGCCTTGCGACCACGGTTTTTACCGTAATTTTGGGGCATCTGGGCGACGACATTGTGGCGGCAAACGCGGTTGCCATGATGGTTGTAAATATCGGCGCAATTGCCATGCGCGGTTTTGCAAACGCCACAACAATTGTCATAGGGCAAACTTTGGGCGCAAACCAGATTGAACAGACAAAAAAGTATTCCGTAAAGCTTTTGCTTTTAACAATTTATGTTGCGCTTGCCGGCTGCATTGTAATTGTTGCCCTGCGCCCGTTCATTTTAGGCTTTTATGCCGGAAAACTTTCGCCACAGGCAATTACATATCTTGGCGCCATGATGTTCATGACAACTTACCGCATGCTTGGCGAAGGAATTAACACCTGCCTGATATGCGGCTGTTTCCGCGGCGGCGGCGATACAAAATTCGGTTTTATAACAGACACAATTATGATGTGGTGCGTTGCCGTGCCGGTTATGGTTGCGGCGGCTTATGTGCTTAAACTGCCGGCAATCTGGGTTTATTTTACAATGACGCTTGATGAATTTGAAAAAATGCCGGTTGTTTTTGCGCACTTTTTTAAGTTCAAATGGATGAAAAACATAACCAGAAGCGAAGGCGAATTGAAAAACGCACAGGCACGGCAAACTGAAAAATAATTTCCGCATTTTGC
>JAKSTR010000158.1 GCA_024402495.1 Treponemataceae bacterium | reverse complement strand
ATGAACTGTCCAAACATGCCGGGCTGCCTTTTGTGCTTTCCATAAGCATTGGTTTTGCCATGTTCGATTCTGATAATTCAAGTCTTGCGGATTTGCTTATAATTGCTGACAAAGAACTGTACAGGGAAAAACAGATAAAGCACCCGGAAAGGAATTTTCCGCAAAACTGAACTTTTTTGCGCTGATGACGTGCCTGCTGCCGGCGTGCAGCAGTTTTTTACGTTTTCAGCCTGCATTTAATTTGCCGGTAAATTTTTAGGGGTAATTGTGAACAGCTTGAATGGCAGTGAAGCCTACAAAGATATAATTGATACTGAATGGCCTCGTGAAACGCTGAGGGAAAAAATGCCGTTAAAAAACAGGGCAAAAATTTTTCTGCCTTTTGCGGCACTTAAAGGTTACGAAGAAAGTCTGGAACTGGTACGCCGGGCAGTAGAGGAAGACAGCAGTGACGCAAACCCGGCAGGATAGAACCTACATAGCCATTGACCTGAAATCTTTTTATGCTTCCGTAGAATGCAGGGAACGCGGCTTGAATCCGCTTACGACAAATCTTGTGGTGGCAGATGCCAGCCGCACGTCAAAAACAATCTGTCTTGCAGTAACGCCGTCTCTTAAAGCATACGGGCTTTCCGGCCGCAGCCGCCTTTTTGAAGTAGAAGCAAAGGCAAAAGAAGTTAAAATGCGTACGGGCAAGGAACTGGAATACATAACCGCAGTTCCGCGAATGGGGCTTTATATAAAATATTCTTCAAGAATCTATAAAATTTACCTTAAGTTTTTCAGTGCGGAAGACATACACGTTTATTCAATTGACGAAGTTTTTATAGACGCAACGGCATATTTGAAACTGTATAAAACCAGCGCCTACGACCTTGCTGTTAAAGTAATAAAGGAAGTTCTTTCCCAGACAGGAATTACCGCCACGGCAGGAATTGCGCCAAATCTTTACCTTTGCAAAATTGCCATGGATATTGTGGCAAAGCACATTCCGGCGGATGAATACGGCGTAAGGATTGCCCAGCTTGATGAACGCACTTACCGCGAACAGCTGTGGGCGCATACGCCAATTACCGATTTTTGGCGCATAGGAAAAGGCACGGCAAACAGGCTTGCCAAGCACCGGCTTTTTACAATGGGCGACATTGCCCGGCAGTCCTTAAAAAACGAACAGGTGCTTTACGACCTTTTTGGCATTGATGCGGAAATACTGATAGACCATGCCTGGGGCTATGAACCGGTAACGATGCAGAATATCAAGGCTTATAAATCCCAGCAGAAAGGCATCAGTTCCGGGCAGGTTTTGCAGCATCCTTACGATTACGAAAAAGGCAAAATCATTGTCCGCGAAATGGCAGAATTGCTGGCTTTGGATTTGTTCCAGAAAAAACTGCTCGCATCCGGCGTTTCCCTGTGGATTTGCTACGACCGGGAAAATCTGGAAGAATCGGGGTACGATGGAGAATTTGTAAAAGACCCGTGGGGGCGCGAAATGCCTAAGCCCGTGCATGGCGGAAAAAATCTTGGTACCGAAACCAATTCTTCTGCGCTGATAGTTGAAGCCCTGCTTGCGATATATGAAAAAATTGTAAATCCGCGGCTTATGGTACGCCGGGTTAATATTTCTGCCGAAGACGTAATTTCTTCAGAACAGAAACAGCCCGGTCTTTTTGACGAAGTGGAAACAAACGAAAAAGAAGACAAGCTGCAGGAAGTGCGCCTGAATATCATAAACAAATTTGGCAAGAATGCAATTTTAAAAGGAATGAATCTGGAAGAAGGCGCAATGACACGGGAACGCAACGCGCAGATTGGCGGTCACAGAGAATAAGCCGCCTGCTGAATGCTGCCAGAAACGGCTAAAGCTGAACGCCGGGCGTAGTGTGTGCAGAAGGAAAAAATGGAATTTTGGCAAAATCTTGAAGTATTTTTAATTTTTTCAGTCTTTATCGCTGCCTTTGTGTTTTTAGGCGGCTTTATACGCCTTTATGTAATGGCAAAAATCAGGCTCAAAACAGTAATAATAATATCGCTTGTTATGTATGTTGCCATGGAAATCTACGCCGTTTATTTCTGCTTTTTTAAGTAACTTCCGCATTTGCACAAGCTTGTGTTTCGTCAGATATTTAATAATTTATGCAAAGATAAAATACTGCTTTAGATTTGCATAAAATCCATTGACATGATTTTAAATTTGCATAAAATTGTATCATGATTTTTGAAAGAAATGCAAAAAATACAATAATTGATGTTTCTAAAACCTTTCCGGTAGTATTGGTTTCTGGTCCAAGACAGGTTGGCAAATCTACGTTATTAAATTCTATTGCCGATAAAAGCAGAAAAATTGTTTCTCTCGATAATCCTTCAATTCGTGCATTAGCCAAAACTGATCCTGAACTTTTTTTGCAGCGCTATTCACCGCCAGTTTTGATAGACGAAGTTCAATATGCACCTGAACTTTTTCCTTTTATAAAAATAATTGTGGATGAAAGAAAACGTCCTGGCGATTTCTGGCTTACCGGAAGTCAGATGTTCAAGCTGATGAAAAATGTTACTGAATCTTTGGCAGGACGTGTTGGAATTGTTCCGTTGCTTGGACTTTCTAACAGTGAGATTTGCAATAATAATTTTGACGAATTTGAAGTTAATCCTGATAAATTGATTCAGCGGCTCGATTGTGCAAAACGAATGGGTATAAACGAAGTTTTTGAAAGAATTTTCAAAGGCTCTTTTCCTCATTTGTATGAAGTTGAAAATGTAAATCTGAACATTTATTTTGAGTCATATCTTGAAACTTATTTAAG
>JAKSTR010000157.1 GCA_024402495.1 Treponemataceae bacterium | reverse complement strand
CGTACAAATATTTGCAAGAAATTACATTATTTGCGGTCTTTTACAAAAAAGCGCAATTTGGTATACTTTTTCTCACTTATGACAAAAAGCGGTGAACATTCGGTACAATTTATGCACGGCATACGCGACGGCATACCAATCTGTTTGGGGTATATTTCCGTTGCTTTTGCATTCGGCATTTTTTCTGTAAATCAGGGGCTTTCGCCTTTACAAACAGTTTTAATTTCGCTGGTTAATGTTACTTCGGCAGGGCAGCTTGCCGGCGTACCGATTATTACCGGCGGCTTGCCTTTTATTGAAATGGCGCTTTCTCAGCTGATTATCAACGCCCGCTATGCGCTTATGTCTATTTCACTTTCCCAAAAGCTTGATAAAAGCGTCAGCCTTGCAGACCGTTTTTTAATTTCTTTTGTAAATACCGATGAAGTTTTTGCCGTTGCGAGCGGACAGCCGGGTCTGGTTAGCCGCTGGTATCTGTTCGGTCTGATTATTACGCCGTATTTTGGCTGGGCAACCGGCACGGCGCTGGGTGCGGCGGCTGGCAATATTCTGCCGGAAATCATAAACAACGCGCTGGGAATTGCAATTTACGGAATGTTTATTGCGATTGTCGTGCCGCCAAGCAAGACAAAACGCAATGTTGCCGGGGCAAGCCTTACTGCGTGCCTTTTAAGCATCGCTTTCAGTGTTGTGCCAGGGCTTAAAAATGTTACCGGCGGCTTTGTAATTATTATCTGCGCAGTTATTACAAGCACAATCTGGGCAATTATTTCACCTGTTCACGACGAAGCAGGCGAAGAAACTGAAAAAAACGAAGAAACTGCCGCAGCTGAGGAAAAATAAAAATGATAGACATGATTACGTTTTTCAAATATCTGGCAATTATGGGGCTTGTAACTTACGGCATCCGCATGATTCCAATGGTTCTTTTTAAGGAAAAAATAACCAGCGTTTTTATTCGTTCATTTTTGTATTACGTGCCCTACGCGGTTTTAAGCGCAATGACCATACCGGCAATTTTCAGTTCTACGGGGAATACAGTTACCGCGGTTGCAGGCTGTATCTGTGCATTTGTTCTTGCGTGGTTTGAAAAAAGCCTTTTAACCGTAGCGGCGGCAGCAAGCGGCGCAGTTCTGATTGCAGAACTTGTACTGAAATTTTTCTAGCAGCTTTGTTTCAGGTTTTGGCTTTTTACGCTGAATTAAAAACGATGCGTAAAAAACCTGGTGTTTTGTAATTTTTTAAGCAACTTGCCGTCAGGCAAAAAAATATTTGCGCCGCATACATTGGGCAACTTTGGGCGGCGATACGCGATTTTTTATAGGAGACTTTTATGGGCGGTTTATTTGGTGTAGTTTCAGGCAGCAATTGTACGCTGGACTTGTTCTTTGGAATTGACTACCACTCGCATTTAGGTACACGCCGCGGCGGTATGGCAACTTTCAACAACGGCTCGTTTCAGCGTGTCATTCACAATATCGAAAACTCGCCTTTTCGTACCAAGTTTGAACACGATATTGACGACCTGAAAGGTACGATGGGCATTGGCTGTATTTCTGATAACGAACCTCAGCCGCTTTTGGTACAAAGCCATCTGGGAAGCTACGCAATCAGCACCGTTGGGCTTATTACAAACATTGACGAACTTGTAAAAGAAACTTTTGCCCGTGGCGGCATTCATTTTCTGGAAATGTCTGGCGGCGCAATCAACCCTACCGAACTTGTTGCAGCCCTCATCAACCAGAAAGATTCAATTCTTGAAGGAATTCAGTACGTACAGGAAAAAATCAAGGGTTCAATGACCTTGATTTTGATGACAAATACAGGCATTTATGCCGCCCGCGACAAGCTTGGAAGAACACCGCTTTTAATCGGTAAAAAACAGGGCTCATATTGCGTTGCAAGCGAAAGCTTCAGCTATGTAAACCTTGGTTACGAAGACGCAAAAGAACTTGGTCCTGCCGAAATCTGCTTTATCGACATGCAGAACGGCATTCAGGTTCTTCAGCAGAAAAAAGACAAAATGAAGATTTGTACCTTTCTGTGGATTTACTACGGCTACCCTACAGCAACTTACGAAGGCGTAAACGTAGAAACCATGCGCTACCGCTGCGGCGAAATGCTTGCCAAGCGCGACAAGGGTGCAATCACGCCGGATATTGTTGCCGGTGTTCCGGACAGCGGCACGGCACACGCCGTAGGTTATGCCAACGAATCAGGCATTCCGTTCGCACGTCCGTTCATCAAATATACGCCAACCTGGCCGCGTTCGTTTATGCCGGCAAATCAGGAACAGCGCAATCTGATTGCACACATGAAGCTTATCCCGGTTCATCAGCTTATCCGCAACAAAAGCCTGCTTTTGATTGACGATTCGATTGTGCGCGGTACCCAGCTGCGCGAAACCACCGACTTTTTGTACCAGAGCGGTGCAAAAGAAGTTCACGTGCGCCCGGCTTGTCCGCCGTTACTGTTCGGCTGCAAATACCTTAACTTTTCGCGCTCAAGCAGCGAACTTGACTTGATTACACGCCGCATCATTAAAATGCGCGAAGGCGACAATGTAAGCAAGGAAGTGCTGGAAGACTACGCAAACCCGGACAGCCAGAATTACAAGGAAATGCTTGAAGCTATCCGCCAGCAGCTGCACTTTACGACTTTGGCGTTCCACCGTCTTGACGATATGCTTGAATCGGTTGGAATTGAACCGTGCAAGCTGTGTACTTACTGCTGGAATGGTAAAGAAGACTAATAAATAAGTGAAATAATACAAAGCGAAAAGGGCTAAAAAATGCACCGGTGCGCGCTGTGCTTGCAATGGTGCTTTTTTTAGTCCTTTTTGCTTTAAAATATTTTTAATTTTTTCTGTGCTTTACCAGTTTCTTTCGTTCTACGTTGAAAAA
>JAKSTR010000156.1 GCA_024402495.1 Treponemataceae bacterium | reverse complement strand
GTGCGGCATTTTTACTTTTTCAGCATTTACAGCAGTTAAAAAAGGCAGGGGCAGGTACTGTTTGTTTTGTGGTTCCGGGGCAACTTGCGCTGGTTAGTGCCATCTGCTAAAATATTTGTTGCATAAAAATAGGTTAGGGCTTAAAAATTCTGTGAGCTTGCCTGTTTTTTTTCTTCAATAAAAAGCTTAAAGGCTGTTGAATTAAAGGAAATTTATATATAATGTCTGAAAAATTATACACTTTAAATAATATTTCAATTTTAGTAATTGGCATTACCAAAGACGGCGGCAAAATGCTGCAACATAATGTAAAAAAACTGCTAAAAATGCGCAAATACGTGCAAACCTGCGACTTTTTAATTTACGAAAACAATTCGGCACAGCAGACAAAAGACATTCTTAAAAAGCTTAAAGAAAAAATAAACGGTTTTGACTATGTTTCTGAAGATTTGACCAAAGACCAGATTGAAGAAATTTGCCAGACCAAAACCGAAAATGGCAAACCTTGCCGCATAGAATTGATAACTTATGCCCGTAACAAGCTGCAAACCGAAGCTAAAAAACGGGTTTTTGACCAAAACGGCGCGGCAGATAAACCAAAATACCAGTATATTTTAAACATCGATCTGGATGTTCTGCTGTTTAATCCGCTGGATTCGCTTAAAAGTTTGCTGCGTTTTGCCGGTACCGATTTTGACTGCATTACCGGCTGCGGCATGACAAAATGGCTGCGTTACCGCGACGCCTATGCATTCCGCAGCAGCAGTTTTCCGTTTGGCCCGGAATTTATGCCCGAACATTGGTGGGATGTAACCTGGCATCAAATACAGCAGCGCTACCCGAAAAACCTGAAAATTCCGGTTTATTCGGCATTTGGCGGGGCAGCGGTGTACAAAAGCGAAGCATATTTTGCCGCTGTCTACAACTGCCACCCGACAAGCCCGGATTTTTTGCAAAAACACGCCGAACTGGTAAAAAAATCGAATCCGTCTGCTGACCAGATAGAAAAAGCAAGCCAAACGCCTGCGCCTAATACCGGCTATACCGCGCCGATTATTTGCGAACACGTACCGTTTCATTATAAATTGATTGATTTGGGCTTTGACAAAATTTTTGTTGATACTTCGTGGCGCTTTATTTTTAAAGACTGAAAACGATTTGCGCCGGTTTATGCAAAAAGCGCGCACCAAACATTAAAACAAACAAAGGAAGATTTATGAAAATTGATAGCGTAATTTTTGATTTTGGCAATGTTTTGTCTATGCCGAACAGTTATAAACATTTTGCCGAAATGGAAAAAATGACCGGGATTGATGAAAAATTTTTCGCCGGCGCAATGGGCGATATTCGCCAGCAGTTTGACCTTGGTACTGTAAGCGCCAGTCAGTTGTACCAGAAACTTTTTAGCGATGCCGGCTATACCGCGCAGGCACAAGATACCGAATTGTGTAAAACTTTAGGCGATATGGATTTAGCAAGCTGGGACAATCCCAATATTGCTTCTAACGAATGGGCGCTAAGCTTGCAGAAACAAGGTTTTAAGCTTGGTATTCTGTCAAATATGCCATACGAATTTTTGCAGAAATACCGACAAAATGTTCCGGCGTTTACGCACGCAGATTATGCGCTTTTTTCCTGCGATGTGCGAATGATTAAGCCTTGCCCGGAGATTTACCAGCTGATTTTGGAAAAGCTTAGCACAAAGGCAGAAAATGCAGTATTTTTTGACGATTTGCAGCCCAACATTGATGCGGCAAAAAAACTTGGCATAAACGCCATTTTGTGGCAAAACCTTGAACAAGCCCAGAAAGAATTTGAAGAATTATTGAAAAAATAACGAATTATAAACGCTTTTTGGGCGTTGAAAATTTTTTTCTAAGAATGAAGTTTTGAAGAAAAATTAATAAAACTGAAAAAATATAACGGCAAAATATTTTCTTCAAAACTTCACTTGAAATTAAAACATTCTTTTATTTAATTAACGTAAAAAATCTTATGTGGCAATCAATATTGGTTTCAATTTTAAAAAATCCAGTACAGAACACCTTTTCTACTGTTCTTGCGCCGGTCATATAAAATTAATATTTTGTACATAATGCATATTCTGTCTACCAGTACATTATTCTTTTTTTACACATATCTATTGCTGTTTTCTTTCTTACACTTCTGCAATAATAAGCGGAATATAAATTTCGTCATCGGTGTAACCGGCATGGCCGCTATAAAGCACATTAGGATTGCTTACCAGCGCTGCATTTGTATCTTCAGCAATTGCCATAAAGTCTTCAATTCCAAACCTGAACAGCGGATTTTCTCCCGGCGAATTGATGCTTCCTATATCACCAAACAGCTTGCTTTTTATAATTTCTTCTGCTGTATACAAATGGAACATTTCGCCAAAAGCAGCATTGAACTTTTCTTCAAACACGGCTTTAAATTCCGGTTTTACCTTAAAACTTGCCGCTCTCTGTTCAATGCCTGGCGTTCTTTCAAGCATTTTTTCAATTTCCGGGTAGTCTTTCAAAAATATGTTGTTTTGCACAATGTGCCCGTGGTCTGCCAGTACGATAACAACGGAATTTTTCAAATCTGAACACAGGGCTTCGAGTTTTGCATTCCGTTCTTCAAGGCACTTTTTAACTTCTTCGGAATCTGCGCCTTCGTCGTGCATTATGGAATCTGGAATCGGGTCGTAGGCATAAATATAGCGTTTGCCGTTTTTGGGTTTCTTTTTGCATTCATTTTTAACGGAATTTATAAGATTATCAAATTCATAATATTTGGGGTCTAAAAACGACGCAAAAATCCTGCCGTCATATTTTCCGGCTTCGTCAATTTCAACCGGAAGATATTTTCTGACAAGCGCACCGGTTTTTTCTACGTAATTACTGATTTTTTGACCAGAAAGTTTTTCTACGCCCAAAAACAGGGTTGCCGTTG
>JAKSTR010000155.1 GCA_024402495.1 Treponemataceae bacterium | reverse complement strand
AATGACATGCGCAGCCGCCGAATTCGGCATAAAAATAAGCATTCCAGATTTTCCGTCATTCCGAACTCGTTTCGGAATCCGATGATTTTGCTTTCCGCTTTGTCTTTAACTATTGTCTGGTGTATGCAAAAGCCCCCATTTATGCTTTGCAAAAACTGCGACTATTTTTATAAACGTTCAGCATGACGGAATGATGTGCACAGCAGATGAATTCATCATGACACTGTTAATCCGTTTAAAAAACTTACATTTTGCCCCATTTTGTTGCCAATGCTGATACGATATTAGTACTTTAAAAATATGGACATAAAACAACTTGGAGTATTTTTAATCAGTAAGGTTTCTTTTTTACAAAAGATATTTAAGTCAAAAGTAGATTACTGTCGGGTAAGTCTTCATGATGTACTAAAGGACGAATTGTACAGGATTGATGACATTACTGCGCAGGATCTTATGCTTGAAGATTTTGAAAAAAAGTATAATCACACCATAACAAGCTGCGGAAGTAATCTTTTTAATTACTGGTTATACACTATAAAAGACAGGCAACAGGTTATTCAGCTGCAAAAAGATATGCAGACCTTATGCGCTGACGCCAGCTTTGATTACATAAAACACTGCCTTAAAAAATACGTTGGCAAGCAAAAGCAAAACAATTTTGTCCGCGACTTATGGAACGGCTTCAGCATTTATAATTTCGTAATCAACAATTTTTTCTGTTTATATCTTTTCAACATTACATT
The DNA here is from genome assembly GCA_024402495.1 of Treponemataceae bacterium. Classification (GTDB taxonomy): domain Bacteria; phylum Spirochaetota; class Spirochaetia; order Treponematales; family Treponemataceae; genus UBA1240. Next base: position 2,281 of record JAKSTR010000155.1, on the reverse strand, counting down.
GAATATTGCTTTAAGCTTATTTTTTACAAAATACATTGCAGCCTTTATTGTTCTGTTTTTTCTGCTTAACTTTTTAATGTTTCTTGCAACAAACAGATTCATAAGCCATGTTACATCTTCAATAGGCTATTTTTTATCAATCTGCTATGCGTTAAAAAAAATCAGCAAAAAAACAGACTTAAATCTTTTAAATAAAACGCCTGACTATAAAAAATTCAGCAGGCTTTCCTTTTATGCTGTTTTTTTTAAGGATGGAACCGGCGGGCCTTCTTCAGGAGACATATTTTCAATTTTGCTTGATTACCTGAGAATATTTTTTGCCATGGAACTTTTTTCTTTCAAAATGGTAGAAAAAACAATTCTGAACAACCTTGAACTGGTACGGGAAATCTATCTTTATACAGGCTATATCGACTGCCTTATAAACAGCGACAGCATCATAAAAAAATGCAACTGCTGCCTTACAGAATTCAATGAAAAAAGCCGCACATCAATAGATTTTGAAAATCTTAAAAACCCCTTTATTGATGGCTGTACGGGACAAAGCCGCAGCATAGACAGAAGCATCATCATCACGGGATTAAATATGTCCGGCAAAACTTCGTTTATGAAATCCGTGGCTTTAAACCAGATTATTGCTACAAGCTTTGGTTTTGCGTTTGCAGACCGCTATTCCACGCAGACAGTCGATGTGGTTTCCAGTATCTGCATCAACGACCAGCTGCTGGAAGGAAAAAGCCGCTATTATGCAGAAGCAGAAAGGCTTATGAACCTTAAAGAGACAATCAGCAGTCACAAATGTCTTTGCGTAATTGACGAAATTTTGTCCGGAACAAATTCCGAAGAACGTATCTTTGGCAGCACAAAAATTCTTCTTGATTTTGCAAAGTCAGATTCACTTCTTATTGCTGCAACTCATGACTTGCAAATTGCCGACAACATAAAGGAAATATATTGCCCGGTTTACTTTGACGGCGAAACTGTAGGCAGCAGAATTATCTTTGACTATGTAATTAAAGACGGCATAGTCTCAAAAAAGAACGGATTGCTGATTTTAAAATTACTGGGCTTATGATTTTTTATTTGGGCATACAGCAAACAGAAAATAATAAAAAAACAGACGAAATTTATAGAAATTATCTGCGGAGTTTAAAAAACAAATGACTGATTTTTCTGTTATTACGGCGTGCGGAGAATGCTGCGCAGGCTGCAAGAAAAAAGATGCAGGCTTATGTCCCGGCTGTATCGAAGCGGACGGAATCGTTCCTGAATGGGCTGAATCCGGGCGCTGCAAAATTCATGCCTGCGCAAAAGAACACGGAGTACAATTCTGCGGATTGTGCGCCGATTTTCCCTGCACCAAATTGCCGCAAATGATTTTCTGGAATCCAAACATTACGGAACATTTAAGCAGGCTTCGAGCTGAATACAAAAATTGAAAAAATCAGCAACCTCGCTGCAAGCACCGGGGATTTTCTGTTTTTATCATCGTACCTGTCATGCAGAACTGGCAGCTTTGAACTTTAAGCCACCGGTGCATTCAAAATAGCAGCCGCCGCAATTTTTGCACCTGGCACGCCTTTTTATCATCTATCCGCAGTTTGGTAAAACCTTCTGTTGAAAAATTTTACGCTTTCTTTTAATTTGTAAAAACCAAGGCTATAAAATGAAAGTTAAATTTTACGAAAACATTGACGACAAACTGCTGAAATTTGCCGTTATCATTGCAAAATCAAATGGGAAATGGGTTTTGTGCAAGCACAAACAGCGCACCACCTACGAAGCGCCGGGCGGTCACCGGGAAAATGGCGAAACGATTGAAGAAACTGCGAAACGCGAGCTTATAGAAGAAACCGGCGCGGCACAATTCAGCATTATGCCGGTTTGCGTATATTCGGTTACGGGCAAAAACCGCGTTAACCAAACCGGCGAAGAAACTTTCGGTATGCTGTATCATGCAGAAATTACAAAATTCCACGCCGGGCTGCACAGCGAAATTGAAAAAATATTTCTTTTTGATGAACTGCCGCAAAACTGGACATACCCCGAAATTCAGCCTCTGCTGATTGCCGAATACCAGCGCCGGAATGCTGCAAATTTCCCGCCGCAGGCAAAAACTGAAAAAACAGGCAATTAGAGCAAACCAAATCAAACCCCAATATAGCAGGAAAAAAATTATGAAAATTAACGAATATCAGCAGCTGGCAATGACAACCTTAAATCCGGCGCTTTCAAAAAAAGACGTTTTGATAAACAGCGTCATGGGCTTGTGCGGCGAATC
>JAKSTR010000154.1 GCA_024402495.1 Treponemataceae bacterium | reverse complement strand
GCAATAACGCAAACCAGATCGGTGCAAATGCGGATGTACTGAAACTTTCCAAGCTTCCATTTGTAGGCAAAAACAATTGCAACCGCGTCATAGGTTGAAACACCAAGATTTGCCGTCATGTAAAGCGCAGAACCGAAACAGATGATTACAATTCCCACCAGAAGGCAGGCAGCCCGCACCACGTAGGAAGGGTCTACAATCACGGTCTGCAAATATTCGTAAGTAAACTGGGTAATATAGCCCAGCAAAAACAGATTGATGAATGTTGCAATACCAATGCGCGAACGGTCGGCAATTAAGCTGAAAAGAAGCAGAATTACGTTGACGATAACATAAAGCGTACCAAACTTAATCGGTATCAGTTCGTCAAGTCCTGCCATCAGCGACTGAAACGGGTCTACGCCGAGGGCTGCAATTTTGAAAATTCCTACCGAAATGGCGCAAATTATTACGCCAAACAGCGACATGGCAATTCGTTTTGCCAGAATCTTATTTTTTTCTTCCATTATATTACCTCAAAAAACTGGTCTTATTTTTTACAGCATCAGGCGGTAAATTGCTTCAACGTCTTTCTGTTCAAGTGTAGTAAAGCCGCTGATTTTGCCGCTTGTATTGCCGTTGCCGTAGCAGCAGGTATGGGCAAGTTTTTCAATGTCGGCTTCTTTTGCGCCAAGTTCTGCAAAGTTTTTAGGCATGCCAATTGAAACCAGAAAATTCCGCAAGGCTTCAATACCGGCTTTTGCAGTGCGTTCAGGATTATCAAAATCCATCTGGCAGCCCCAAACGCGCACGGCGATTTTTGCAAAGCGCATAACATCGTGCTGCAATGTGTAAGTAAATACCGCAGGCATGGCAACCGCAAGCCCTGCACCGTGGGCGCAGTCGTACAATGCCGAAAGTTCGTGTTCTACGTTGTGGCTTGTCCAGTCCTGGCTGCGGCCGACACCGCATGAATTGTTGTGCGCCATCATGCCGCCCCACATAATATTTGCGCGTGCATCGTAATCGTTAGGGTTTGCCATAACTTTAGGGGCTTCGTTTACCATAGCAAGAATGAGCGCTTCAATCATGCGGTCTGTAACTTCGACATTTTTGGTGTTTGTAAGATAGCGTTCGTAAAGGTGGGCAATAATATCGGTAATGCCGCAGGCTGTCTGGTACGCCGGTAAAGTTTGGGTTAGTGCCGGGTTAAGTACCGAAAATTTCGGGCGGTAAGCTTCGCCGCTTGCACCGCGCTTAATCATGCCGTCTTCTTTTGTAATTACGGAATCCGGCGAACCTTCTGAACCGGCGGCGGCAATGGTTAAAACCGTACCGATTGGAAGGGCTTTTTCTACGGGTTTTCCTTCGTAATAATCCCAAAAGTCGCCGTCGTAAACGGCACCGGCTGCAATTGCCTTGGAAGAATCGATTGTACTTCCGCCGCCAACTGCAAGAATAAAATCAATTTTCTTTTCGCGGCACAATTTAATGCCTTCGTAAACCAGACCGCTTCTCGGGTTTGGTTTTACGCCGCCAAGTTCGGTATAGGCAATGTTTTCTGCGGCAAGAGATTTTTTAACTCTGTCAAGCAATCCCGATTTTATAACTGAACCGCCGCCAAAATGAATGAGCACGTTTGAACCGCCAAAGCGTTTTACCAGCTGTCCGCACTGGTTTTCGGCGTCTTTACCGAATGCAAAATAAGTTGGCGCGTAAAATGAAAAATTTTCCATAAATAAATTCTCCTGCCTTTGCTTTAAACTGAAAAATCAGCTGAAAATATGCGCCGCTTATAAAAAATTAACAAAACAGCGCATTTTTAAGGATAACACAGCCCAAAGTACCTGTATAGTTTGTTATTGCTTATTTTACTTGGTAAAGTGAATAATACGCGCTGTATATGGCAAAAAATATTTCACCATTTCAGCCAAGCCGAAGCAGCCTACGCAAAGCCAAAATCATATTAAAACCAAGCCCGGCATGACAGATTTTTCAAACTTTTGCGAAATTATGGCTGCGGATAACGGTTTTTTATGTTTCAACAACTGAAATTGTAAAAAACCCTGATATAATCCCAAAAATCTATTCCGTATTTACAGCCAAAGCGCACTGTAACCATATTGTTTCTGGGGCTTACATAAATAATCTGACCAAGATTGCCGTAAGCAAAAAAATCGGAGTCGCCGTCATTACGGCGCATTATGTACCAAAAATAACCGTAATAACCGCCGTCAATTCCTTTTAAAACCTGCGGTCCCCATTTATTTTTATAGCCGTAATATTCCAGCCCTTTTCCGTCGTCGGCAAGGCATTTTTCTATCCATTCGGCACTAACAACCTGCTGTCCCATTGCCCGGCCCTTATCCCTGAAAAGGCAGCCGAACCGCGCAAAATCCATTGCCGTTGCATTAATGCCGCTTTCCATCTTTTCAAAGGCATCATCACGGCTGTCCAAACTCCAGCTTGCGTCAGCTTCCGCGCCAATTTTTGCCCACAGACAGCGGCTAAGATATTCTGCAACACTAAGCCCCGATGCGCGTTCAATAATTAAGCCCAGCAGAAGCGGATTATAATTGTTGTACAGAAAATGCCTGCCCGGTTCTTCGGCAATTTTAGTTTTTTCCAGTGCCAGCTGCCGCAGACCGGGATTCCAGTAAGTTTCGGTATCGTCGCCAAAAATGCCGCTTTCGCTGTATTTTATGCCCGAACACATTTTCATCAAATCTTCAATGGTAATTTTTTCAAAACTGGCATCGCGCTCCAGAAGTTCCGGCAGCCATTTTGCAATGCTTTCCTTTTCGCTTGCAATTTTGCCTTCTTCAATAAGGCAGCCAATCATTGCAGAATTAAAAACTTTTGCAACTGAAAACGAAGTAACAATTGAATTCCGGTTAAAACCCGTGCCGTATTTTTCAAAAACAACAGAATCATCTTTTACAACAATCATCGCCTGTGTCTGCGTTTTTTCAAAAAACTCGTCTAAATTTTTGCAGTTAAAAGAATTAGTAAAATATTCCGCAATATTCGGGTCAATTTTTTCATCAAACACGCGAACCGTTTCGCCGCGCCCAATCGTTCTTGCCGGAAAATATTCGTAATCAAAAACAGAAACATCAAAGCGCTCAATCGCGCGCCGCTGGGTAGCCGTGCAAGACGAAAAACAAAGCACAGCCA
>JAKSTR010000153.1 GCA_024402495.1 Treponemataceae bacterium | reverse complement strand
GAATCTGATGCTTTTGCTATTTGCTTGTTCTCTAACCATATTTTGGTGCACGCAAAAGCCCCCAGTTTTTGCAAAACAAAAACTGGGACTATTTTGGGTAAAAAATCAGATGCTGAAATGAATTCAGCATGACAATGCATAAAATTTGCATGGCAATGTGCAAATTCGGCATGCCAGTGCGCAAAGTCAATATGTCAAGCTGAATTTGAAATTCAATTTGTAATGCTTGTGGATTTGATGCTGCCAGATTTTATGCTTTTAACCGAATTCAAAGTCGGGAACAGCCTGTTCACGGTGGAATTTATCTGCAACGTGCTTGAAAACTTCTACCAGAACCGGGTCAAACTGCTTGCCGCTGCCTGCAACAATAATGTTTACCGCATCCTGATGCTTCATCGGTGCTTTGTACGGGCGTTCCGAAACCAAAGCGTCGTAAACATCGGCAATAGCCATAATGCGGCCCAGAAGCGGTATTTCTTCGCCTTTTAAGTGATTAGGGTAGCCCGTACCGTCCCAGTGTTCGTGGTGGTGCTGGGCAAGCTGTTCCGCATACTGCAAAAATTCATCGCCATAGGTAGAAAGGCTGATTTTTCTGATGATTTCTGCGCCAAAAGTGGTGTGACTCATCATGATTTCAGTTTCTTCGTCTGTAAGCTTGCTTTCTTTCTTTAATATGGTGTCGCTGACGGCAATTTTTCCAACGTCGTGCAGCTGCGCAGACTGAATAATCAGCGGTATTTTCCACTTGGAAACTTCTTCTTCGTAAACGCCGTTTTCGCGCATTTCCTTTAGCAGAACCGAAAGGTAATGCTGGGTGCGTTCAATGTGACCGCCGGTGTTAACGTCGCGGAATTCTACAAGGTTGGCAACCGTGCTTAAAATTGCATACTGCATTTGCAGAATCGTGCGTGTTTTTTCTTCAACCTGCTGGTCAAGGTTTGCATTCAGCGCTTCAAGGTCTTTTTTCTGCTCAACCATGTTCAGGTAATGGTTTATGCGCTTTAAAAGAAGCGGCGGCGAAAAAGGCTTGCTGATATAATCAAGGGCGCCAAGGTTTAAGCCCGTAATTTCGCTTTCTACATCGTTGCGGGCTGTTAAAAATATAATCGGTATGTCGCGGTATTCGGGGTTCTGGTACAAGGTTTCAAGCACCGAAAACCCGTTTTGCCCCGGCATTTCAATATCCAGCAAAAGCAGGTCGGGCTTGGTACGGGCAACGGCGTTAAGGCAGGCGTTGCCGCTGGTTAAAAGTGTCAGCTGAAAATGATTGCGCAAAACGTTTTCTGCAACCTTTAAATTGGTTGCTTCGTCATCAACAACAAAAACGTGTCTTTTTTTTTGTACTTTTTGGGAAACGTTGGCAATCATAAGGAATATTATAGCACAGCTTTTTGTTTTATGGAATTGAAAAATAAAGAAAATGGAGTTTTTGGACAAATAACGTGCATTAAAATTTATATAAAAGCCCGAATGCCGAATTGTAGATTTTCTAAAACTCGAATTTTTGACATTTTCGGTAAAAGCGTTTTAACTGAATGGCGCTACAGGTTTTTGTACAAATCTCTGGAATCCTTTATCGCTTCAAATGCAATTTTTTTATCATTGACAGCAATATTTATTTCATTGTAGAATTTTGGCAATCATACGTTTTCTTATGGCAAAAACGGGCAAAAATCCTGCAAAAAAGCAGTTTGCCTGCATTTGCCGGCAGTTCGGTCTTGTATTCCCGATTGACTAATTTTCTGTAATTTTCCTGAAACCGCGAGGCTGGGGTTGCTAAATTGTTACCGGTTATAAGATGAAACCTTTTAGACAACCTATGTATGCCGGCGGTTAAACCGCTGAAAAACCGTCGTTGACGAGGAGCGGTGCACGCCGGCAAGAGGAAAATTATGGCACAAAAAATTTATGTAGGAAACTTAAATTATGCCACCGATGACAGCGCATTGAACGCTGCATTTTCACAGTTTGGCGAAGTTGTTTCGGCAGCAGTAATTATTGATCGTGCAACGAACCGTTCAAAGGGCTTTGGCTTTGTAGAAATGGCAGACGATGATGCCGCAAAAACCGCAATCAGCCAGCTGAACGGCAAGGAAATTGACGGCCGCCGCGTGCGCGTTAATATGGCAGAAGAAAAACCGCGCCGTCCGCGTCCAAATTTCGGCGACGATTCCGGTTACCGTCCGCGCAGCAACGGCGGTTATCGCCGGGAATCTTCAAACGGTTCTTACAGCCGCCGTTCTAGCGACGACAGTTACAGATACTAAAAAATAATCTTATTTCAATTGCCTGCGGTATTTGTGCAAGACACAAATGCGGCGGGCAAGTTTTGCTAGCTTACCATGAGTTTTATCCCGCCTGATTTTGCAGATTTTATAGCACCAGACGCAGACCGCCGGCGTTTTATTGCAGAAAAGCTTGAAAGCCTCGGCATAGATTATGCGTTCATTCCGATGGAAGATTCGGTGCATATTTACGTAAAGTTTCCGCCATCCGCCTACGACCCGACTTTCCGCATAAAAACAATTCTGGTTCATTACGACCGTGCAGAAAATTCGCCCGGCGCAAACGACAACAGCGCGGCAATTTTTCAGGTATTTGAATTGCTGAAAAAGCTGAAGAACTTTAAAGGCGCCCACAATATGCGCATTTTTTTTACCGACGGTGAAGAAATGGGGGCTTTGGGCGGCGTTGCAGATCAGGGCGCGTTTGGCATTGCCAGCAGGTTCAAAAAGCTGGGTATTGTTAACGATGATGTTTTTGCCGTAGACAGTACCGGCGTTGGTGATGTGCTGGTGGTTTCTACCACGGGAACAAAAGCGCCGGGCAGTGCAGCTTTTAAAAAGCGCTTTTACGACCTTTACGAGCGCACTATCAGCCTTGCAAAGCAGGTTTCGCCGCAAAAGTGGGTAACCTGCCCGGTTACATACAGCGACAACGCGGCTTTTATTGCCAGCGGCATACCGGCGGTGGCTGTTACGGTTCTGCCAAAAGAAGAAGCTTCCGCTTTAATGCGCCGCGTACAGCGCGATAAAAACTTTGAAAAAGCCCTGCTTGACCACAGTCTGCCAAGCACAGATCTTTTGCCAATTACGTGGCGCTATATGCACACGCCGTTTGATACGGCAGAAACCTTAACCGCCGAAGCTTTTGCCTTGATGGAAAAGTTTTTGCTTGCGCTGGCAGAAAACAAAACGCTGGCAATTTAGCCCGGACTTTT
>JAKSTR010000152.1 GCA_024402495.1 Treponemataceae bacterium | reverse complement strand
AAAAGCATTTGAAAAATTAATGTTTCCGCTCTTTCAGTTTTAAAACCAGCGCCAGAACAGCTTCTTTGTCAAAATCATCGCACGATTCTAAAACTTCATTTATTTTTCTGATTGTAAAAGAAATTTCTTTTTTATTTTCTGTTTTTCCGCTGACAAGACTTTCAACAGATGTATTTAAGGCTTTGGCAATTTTTACAGCACTTTCGGCATTGGGCAAACACTGAGAAGAAGTTAAATAATTTGCTATCGTGTTTCGACTGATACCTGTAATTGCCGCAAGTTCCTTTACCTGCATATCTTTATATTCAAGTTCTGCCTTTAAATTTTCTCTAAAGCCCATAAAAAAAATAATAATTGAATATGGTTAAGAATTTTATTATATAAACCGAATTTGAACTAATTCATTTAAAAATAAACCATATTTGGTTTGTGTAAATTAATCAGGAGCTATAATGGAAAATACAAAATTACAAAAAGAAACCGACTACAGATTTAAACTACTGTATGCAATTGGAATTATTCTGGTAGTTTGCGGACATTGTGGAGGCGGCGGAATAAACATTTTATACGATTGGATTTCTGCATATTCATATCATTTAGCACTTTTTGTTTTTTCATCCGGTTACTTCTATAAAAGTAAAAATGAAAAACAACCTTTAAAATATTGCTTACAAAAAATCAAAAATTTACTTGTACCTTTATTCCTTTGGAACTTTTTTTATGCATTGGTCGTATTTTTGCTGAGTTTTAATGGTTTCAAAATAGGTAAAAATATAAGTTTTTATACTTTATTCATTGCCCCAATTACTAACGGTCATCAATTTGCCTATAATCTTGGGGGATGGTTCGTTATTCCGTTGTTCATGATTGAGGTTTTTAATGTTTTTATACGCAAATTATTATTTTTCGTAAAAGCAAGTATAAAAGATCTTGTTGTTTTTGCAATGTATTTATTGTTGGGAATAATCGGAACATATCTTTCAATAAAAGGATTCAATAATAGCTGGCGTTTATCTATTTTAAGATTCATACATTTTTTACCTTTTTATGCACTTGGAATTCTTTATAAATCAAAATTAGAAAAATATGACAACTTGCCAAATCACATTTATTTTGGAATTTTTTTTACTATCCAGCTTTTAATAATTTGCATATATAAAAAATTACCTTCTCATACACCAAGCTGGTGTATTTTTGGAGATGGTTTCATAATTCCTTACATACAAGGTTTTATAGGTATTTCCTTTTGGTTTAGAATTTGCAAAATACTAGAATCTGTTTGTGGAAAAAACAAAATTATTAATTCTATAGCCGATAATACATTTTCAATAATGATAAATCATTTAATGGGTTTTATGATTGTCAAAACTTTTTTCGCTTTTTGTTGTAAATATTTTGATTTTTTTACAAAATTCGATTTTACAGCATATAAAACAAATATTTGGTATATTTATATGTATGAAAACATACATCAAACCCGAATTATTTACGTAATATTCGCCATCTGGTTTTCTATCATGGTACAAAAACTGATTGATTTGATAAAATCCAGAGCAGCAAATGTTTTTTCGCGCAAAAAGGATAGCTGATTTTTCAATTTGGCAATTGCGCCGACAATTAAAGCATGAAAAACACCAAAATTGATGACGCACTGGCTTTTGTAAACCAGGTTTTAGCCAGGCAGGATATTTTAGCCCACGCCTGCGGAGTTTTAAATTACGATATGGAAACGATTTGCCCCGAAAATGCAATTGAAGAACAGGGGCAGATTATTGCAGAACTTTCAAATCAGGCTTTTGTACTTACAAAAGACGAAGCGTTTATACAGAATGCCGAATTTTTGTACCAGAATATTGACCAGATTAGCAGCGATTTTGACCGCGCCCTTATTATTGACCTGCACCAGAATTATGTAAAAACCAAAAACATTACGCCGGAACTGGACAAGGAATTTTCGCTTGGCTTTAATCTTGCATACAGCAAATGGCTGCAGGCAAAAAAAGCGGACGATTTTTCAATTTTTGCGCCGCATCTGCAAACCGTGCGCGACATAAACCTTAAGCAAATTGAACTGCGCCCCGACGCCCTGCCCAACGCCTACGACAACCTTCTGGACGATTACGAGCGCGGAATGAAATGCGCCGACCTTGACGTAATTTTTGACCAGTGCAAGGCGCGCCTTATTCCGCTTTTGCAAAAAATACAGGCAAGCGGAAAAAAAATCCGCAGCGATTTTATGTTCCGCAAAGTTACAGACCAGCAGCAGAAGGAATGCGCCGATTTTCTGCTGGATTTGATGGGTTTTGACAAAAAACGCGGTGCATTAAGTTTTTCGGAACACCCTTTTACCGACGCGCTGGGACAAAACGACGTGCGGATTACTACACATTTTTACAGCGATAATTTTGCTTCAAGCATGTATTCGGTTATTCACGAAGCCGGGCACGCGCTTTTTGAACTTTTGCAGCCGGCAGAAAACTGGCAGCACCATCTAAGCCGGAAAACACTTGGCATGCACGAATCGGTTTCGCGCTTTTACGAAAACCGTATTGCACGTTCCAAAGCTTTTGTCGAACTGATTTTTCCAGAACTTGCCCGGATTTTTCCGCAGGTACTTGGCGATGTCAGCGCCGAAGAACTTTACGCCGCCCTTAATATCGTTCAGCCCAGCCTAATCCGCACCGAAGCCGACGAGTTTACCTACACTTTTCACATAATTATCCGCTACGAACTTGAAAAAGCGATTATTAACGACAAAGTGAAAATTGAAGATTTGCCCGGCTTGTGGAATGAAAAATACCGCCAGTATCTGGGCATTGTGCCGCCCGGCGCCCGGGAAGGCATTCTGCAGGACGTGCACTGGAGCAGCGGCTTTGGATATTTTTGCACCTACGCGCTGGGAAATTTTTATAACGCCATGTATTACAACAAAATGCAAAGCGAATTCAGCATTGAAAATGCGGTAAAAACCGGCGATTTTGCAAAAATCAACCAGTGGATGAAAGACAGGGTTTTTGCATTTGCAGACCGGCTTGAACCCAAAGAATGGCTTTACAATATTTGCGGCACGGATTTTTCGCCGGAACCGTTTTTGAATTATATCGAAGAAAAATATTCCGCAATTTACGGGCTGTAAGGCCCGGTACAAAAGTTCAAAATTAAGGGTTGTCAAAATTTTAATATAAATATCAATATTTTTCACTTTTTTAGCCCAAAACCAGAAAAAA
>JAKSTR010000151.1 GCA_024402495.1 Treponemataceae bacterium | reverse complement strand
TTTATAATTGATAAAAAAGGAAGTAAAAATGAAAAAATCTATTTTGACACTGGCTATTATTGCATGTTTTGCACTTTTGCTTACAGCTTGTTCTGGTGGCGGCGGTGGCAGTACTTCAACCAACGCAGTGGAACAGGCATTAACTATTGACCATTTTAACAATCACACATGGAAAGACGGAACAACAGAACTGGTATTTAATAACAAGAAATTAACTGTAAAAGTTGGCGGCACCGATACAGCAAAAGACAAAACTTACACACTGACAAACATTGCCGATGGCGGACGCACAGGAATTATTAAAAGTGAAGGGCTGGGCAATCAGGAAATGACTTTTAATTTTGACAAAACCGTAAATCCTACCAAAGTAACATTAAAATATGGCGGTACTAGCGTTACTTATACAAAACAGTAAACGCTGACAGAATATTTTGCCAGACTTTAAAGCCCCGGAAAATGAAAGCAATTCCAAACGCTTCAAAACCGGGGCTTTTTTTTATGTTTGTCGCATTTGTAACAATCCCAAACACGGCGAAGACAAAGACATAAGATAAAAGAGATAAGCGTGCATACCTTCGCAATTCGCACTTATCGCATCACAACGAACACGCCGGACTGTAATTTTCATATTTTCTTACTTACAACATCTTTACACAGGCGGATTTTATAAAGGTACAGGCACCAAATCTTGATATTTTTGCAGGTTTCATCATCAAACAAACCCGTAAAACTTACTGCCGTCACGCCGGGCACTGCAAAATTCACTTATACTATTTTCAAAACTGAATGTTTAACAAATCTGCTGGCTGGGCAATTTTCCACGCCGGATTTTCAACTTTGCCAAAACCGTAGCCTGCAAAAACCATCGGTACGCCGGCTTTCTGGCAGGCTTCAAAATCCATGCTGGTATCGCCGACATAAACGCAGTTTTTCAAATTATTGCGCTGCATTATCAATTTTATGTTTTCTGCCTTGTGCACGCCGGTATCGCCGGGGCACAAATGGTCGGCAAAAAGTTTTTCAAAACCGCATTTTTTTGTAAAAAGTTCAATATAGCCTGCCTGACAATTGCTTACGATAAAAAGCTTATATTTTTTTGCCAGCTCGGTTAAAGTTTCGCCAATTTCTGGATACAAACGCCCGCTTTCTTCTTCAATTGCGGCTTCTTCATAGCTGTAACAAAGCGGCTTAAACTTTGCGCGTTCCGCATCGCTGGCGTTTGGCAAAATATCTTCAATAATCGTTTCCATCGGCAGCCCGAAAAGACCTTTCAGCCTGTCCGCCGTTACCCGTTCTTCAAAACCGCATTCGGCAAGCGCCTTGTTCCAGCCTTTTGCAACAACTTCGGTGGTATCCCACAAAGTTCCGTCAACGTCAAAAATAATTCCGTCTATCATCGTTTTTCCTTTCTTCAAATTGAAATTGTAAAGTTTGCAGAAGAACAAACTAGTGCACGCATCTTTTGCGTTTCTGCATGTAAAGCCGGCGCACAGAACGCAAAAGATTTTTTTTATTCGTGCGGAGGGTTTAATACCCCGACGCTTGCGTCGCAACAAAGGGTATTAAACCCGACTGCAACTATTTATCAAGAACAACATACCTCGCTGCTTGCGGCGAGGTATGTTGATTTCAGTTACAGCCAGCGTTTCCGCCAACGTTATGCTGGGCGTAAAGATTTTGCGCCAGATTCAGAAGCTTTTCTTTCCGGTTAAAATCCGGGTCGTCTACAACAGTTTCCAAAAGTTCGTTCAGTATCTGCCCGATAATTTTGCCGGCAGGAATACCAGAAGCCATTAAATCCTTTCCGTTTACCGCAAGGTCTTTTAAGCCAAGCGCACTTTGTTCTGCCAGAATCTTCTCAATCCGCTCGCTAAATTCTTTCAAATGATCCGGGCTTGCAGGCTGGCAGTTCATACCGTAAAGGTCGCCAAAGCGCAAATCGAACAAATCGTTCAAAACTTCGCTGTTCTGGGCATATTCAATGCGCATCAAAAAACGCCGCACCGCCGCATCAGTCCATGTACTTTCGTAAAAAAACATGTGCTGCTTAATAAGGTGGCAAACGTAAGTGCTGCACTGCCTGGAAAAATGCAGTCTGTCCATAATTTTCTGCGTAAGCCTTGCACTTTCGTTTTCGTGCTGATAGAAAGTGTAGGTGCCGTCCTTGCCAACCGCCCGTACAGCAGGTTTTGCAATATCGTGAAAAAGCACCGCAAGCCGTACATCGGCTTTTGTGCATGGCGTACCGTCGCAGGCATAAAAAAGATGGTCTAAAACATCAAAATTATGAAAACCTTTCTGTTCAACGCCCCGGCATTTGCACAATTCGGGTATAAAAAGCTGCATTATGCCGCATTCTTCCATAAGCTTCAGCCCGATAGAAGGCTTGGGGCTGGTTACCATTTTTACAAGCTCGTCGTGAAAGCGTTCAACTGCAACTTTGGCGCATACGGGCAAAGTTCCGGGAATTGCGTCCAGAGTTTTTTTATCAATGGAAAACCCCAGCTGAGAAGCAAACCGCAACGCACGCACCGGGCGCAAGCCGTCTTCGTTAAAGCGTTCCGAAGGTTCGCCCACGCAGCGGATAATTTTTGCCTTTATGTCTTTTTGCCCTTCAAAAGGGTCAACCAGAGTACCGTCCTTTAAGTCGGCGGCAATGGCATTCATCGTAAAATCGCGCCGCGAAAGGTCTTCTTCAATTCTGCCTGCGTATTCTACTTTGTCAGGGTGCCGCCCGTCGCTGTAATCGGCTTCGGTTCTGAATGTGGTAACTTCAATATGATTGCCCATAAAAATAACGGTAACAGTGCCGTGGGCTATGCCGGTTGGTATAACTTTCTTGAATATTTTGGAAACTTCTTCGGGCCGGGCATTTGTGGCAACATCCCAGTCGTGGGCAGGCTTGCCCATAATCATGTCGCGTACTGCGCCGCCAACTAAATATGCCGAAAAACCTGCACGTTCAAAAAAACCGTGCATCTGCCGCAATTCGTTTGGAATACGTATTCTGTTCATGAAAAAATTATATAGTTTTACGCCGCGCGTTGCAAATGGGGTGCATTTTGCCTGCAAAGCCAGTAAAAAAACCGGCAAAAAACCGGCTTTACGCGTGCAGTTTTCATGCTGAAAAATTGAAAAATTTTCAGCTTCTTTGTGCTTTTTAAGAGTAAAAAAGGCTTTTCTAAAAACGACCGGTCGTTTGCTTCAAAACGCACGGTCGTTTCAGTCAAAACGACAGGTGACTTTGCCTGTACTTCACCGTGCGTTTTTGCAAAAACGCACGGTG
>JAKSTR010000150.1 GCA_024402495.1 Treponemataceae bacterium | reverse complement strand
TTTCGGCATCTGCGATTAGCACTGCGGATTCTGAAACTAGTTCAGAATGACCGGCAGCTGTGCACCGTTTATTTTTCAGCTTTTATAAAAACCAAAACCAAGTGCTTTGACTTTTGTAAAAACCGGCTTAAAGCGGCAGGCACTTTTGCAAGCACCTGCCACTTAAGCAATTCAATTTATGCCGTTAGGCTTAAATTAGAAGTTGTAAGTCCAAGACATTGGGAACTTAACAACAGCTTTCTTTCCGTACATAGAAGTGAATGCCCAGTCAGCTGAAGTTTTCTGATTGTATTTGATCTGGTTTGCAACCTGTGTTTCAACACCGAAGTTGAATGAGTGTGCACCCATGTTGAAAGTGAATTCAGGTTTCAAAGTAATCAAAGAAGCATAGTTTGCAAAAAGTGCATCACCAACTTTTGTCTGATCTGTGTATGTTTTCTTTGCATTATTCAAAGCACCCTGCATATAAGAAGTGTGCAAGTTGAATGATGCATCGTCAGATACTTTGTATCCCAAATCGTTTCCGATGTAGAAAGGAAGTACTTTTGATTTTTTACCATCATAAGTACCGTAACCAACTGTCACAGCAACCATATCAGTAATACCGTTGCGGAAGTTCATGTCAGCGTTAACTGTAGCAGCCAAGCCTGTGTAAGCTTTTGTATCCATTACAGAAGAAGCTGAGTATGTGTCAAAGTCAACAGCTGCACCGATTGTTGTTCCAACTTTAGCATCTGCCAAGCCTTTGAATGTGAAACCAGCATAAATATTGTGGTGGTTGAATTTACCAGTATTGCTGTCATCTTTACCGTTTTCACCAGCAGTACCATTGTAACCGCCGAATTCACCAACGTATTTACCGCCTACACCAAAGAGGTCAGCATCGTATGTTGCACCAACTGTGAAAGGACCGAAAGCACCTTTTTTAATCCAAGAGCTGTCACCTTTTCTACCGTTCCATACATTGTCATCAATTGTCTGTGTACCGAACTCTTTAACACCACTAGCGATTCCTTTGTTAAGACCAGCGCCAACCCAAAGACCATCGATACCAGTGTATGCAGCATACATACCTTCCATCAAAACCTGTGGATTGTTCCATGCACCTGTGATTCCAGGAATTGCGATGTCAGCAGCATTGTACTGTTCCCATGCACGCCAGCACAAGCTAGGTCCGAAACCTTTTGTAAGAAAGTCTTTATTTCCGATAATGCGAAGTTCAAGACCGTCAATTGGTCTAATAAGACCAGAAGCAGCGAGATCGCCAGTAAACTGCCAGCGTGGAGATACGTTCAAAATTGAAGCATTGTCTGTTGAACGAGTCTGTGCCATAAAGCGAGCACGACCTTCGAATTCAGCACGACCGTCAGCTGTTACAGCTTTAGCCTGAATTGTGTCACGAAGGAAATTATCTTCGTCAAATCCCCACTGATCTTTAGCACCGTCAATGGTTACTTTCGGTACAGATTCAAGTTTGTTAAAAACTGAAACTGTCTGTGCAAATGCCATAGAAACTACAGCAAGAGCAGCCAAGATTGCAATAATCTTTTTCATTTAAAAACTCCTTTTTTTGACCGTGGCGATTGCATTACCCCAGCCAAAATAATTGTTAAGGTAATATGACATTTTTTTTTTTTTTGTCAACTTAATTTCAATTTTTTTTGTAACCTTTTTAAATTTGAAAAATTTTGCACCCGGCAAATAGCTGGCATCGCCAGCTATTTGCCGGGCTTCCCCTATTTGCGTAAGCAAATTTTTTAAAATTGAAATTTTCGGGGTAGTTTTTTTTAGGTTATTTGAAGAAAATTTATGATTTTTTTTATATCAGCCCGCCTGCCTCGACACAGAGCGCCGGGAAAATTTATGCGCTATCCAGATAAAAAGCATTTTTTATGCAGGCAGGGACTGGGGACTTTGCATATACCAAGCTTTAGTTAAAAACAAAGCAAGCAGAAAAAAATAGGCTTTGAACTTTTTAGGAAATGTACCTTATGCACAAATAAAAATACGACTAGCAATAAATTATACAGAATAAGCCTGCTCAAACCACGACACGAAGAGAGAATAACGCAAACAGAACAAATGCAGCTTTGAAAATGGCGGAAGTTGTATTAAATACAGGCGCAGTTTTTATGCAGACAGGCAGACAAGGACAAAAAAAACATCGCGAAAGCTTTGTCATTCGCGATGTTTTTTTGATATTTATAAGTTATTTTTTAGAAAATAATTGATATTATTTATCTGCGTTTAGTTCGTCTGCAATTTCTTGAACAGCTTCAATTGAAAGCCCGGTCAGCAAAGAAATCTGCTCAAAAGAAAAACCCATTTGCAAAGCATTCCGCGCTGTTTCGTACTTTGTTTGAAAAGAACCTTTTTCAATTCCAATCTGTTCGGCTTCAAACATTCTGTCTTCTACGTACATTTCCAGTGTCATGTTTTCCCTCCGCCACTTTTCGTGACCGTTGTTTTCTACTACTTTTTCGCTCAGCCGCTTCGTAAGGTCATCGCTGGGCTGACCGCTTGCAAAGAACTTTAGCAGCGCCGATGTATGAATATTATCACAACTGGCAAATTTTGTGAAATTGAAGAACAGCTTTTTACACTTGTCGTTGTATTTTTCGCTTACCCTGCCGTTCACGGCGCTTTCTACCACGTAACAAACTTCGCCGTCGCCGATAAGGTCGAACGGGCACAGAAATATTACGTAGCTCTGCTTCAGTTCCTGATACGGCGCGCCAGTTTTCAGCACGTCGTAGTCGCAGACCGCCTGATAATAGCGTGCGCGCAGGGGCAGATTGCCGGTATTCGTCATTTGCAGTTCCACGTCAAATACCGCGGTGCTGTTTTTAACAAATACGTCCAGGCGCACGCCTTTTGTTTCCAGCGCCGGCTTTAAAACTTCTTCAGTCTTTACGTCTTCCAGATGGTCAATTTCAATTTGAAGCAACGTTTCCAGTACCTGCCGGCAGAGTTCCTTGTCCTGCATCACCATAGCGAACATTACGGCATTGGTAATCGGAATCATTTTTTTACTTTTCATAGAATATCCTTTGCAAGCTTCCGCTTACAAAAGGATATATTTGTCAAAAAAATAAATTTTATGCACTTTTGGCGAAGATTTATAAAAAATTTTAACTTGTGCTGGCTTGAGCTTCTCTATCTTTCTCTTTCTGCCGATTGTCTGTGCTCAAGGCGATTATTTTGCAATGCAAAATAATCGGGATTGGTAGGAATATAAAAAAATTGCTTTTTATTGGGTTTTGAAACACATAAGAAATTTGCAACAGCGGTACTTTTG
>JAKSTR010000015.1 GCA_024402495.1 Treponemataceae bacterium | reverse complement strand
CAGTGCAGCTTCAATAATTTTTTTTGCGCTGTCGGTAACTTCTACCAAAGGCAAGCGCAAGCCGCCGGCTGGCATACCCCTTAAATTCATTGCGTACTTAATTGAAGAAGGGTTACCGTCAACAAAAGCAGCTTTAAAGAAAGGCAAAAGCCGGTAATGCAAATCCTGAGCGGTTTTCATATCGCCATCAAGGGCTGCATGGGTCATTTTTGTAACCAAATCCGGGGTAAAGTTAGAAACTACCGAAATAATTCCGTCGCCGCCAGCTGCAATCAAAGGAAGTGTCAGACCGTCGTCACCGCTCAATACGGTGAAATCTTCCTTTTTGCGCCCAATGCGTGCAATAACTTCCATCATCTGGTTAATATTGCCCGAAGCTTCTTTTACACCAACAACATTTGGCAATTCTGCAATGCGGCACAAAAGGTCGGTGCAGATATTTTTTCCGGTACGACCGGCAATGTTATAAACAATAATCGGAATTCCTACTTTAGAAACCGCTTCATAATGTCTGAAAATTCCTTCGTCAGAAGGTTTATTGTAATAAGGTGTTACAACCAAGGCATAATCTGCACCCAAATCTTTTGCACGCTGAACATATTCAACGGCATCTTTTGTGCAGTTTGAACCAGCACCCACAATAACAGGAACTTTGCGACCAGATTTCTGTTCAAAAGCTTTTGCTTCAGCCATGATGATGTCGAGAAGCTTAACTTCTTCTTCGTTTTCATCTAATGTGGGAGTTTCACCAGTTGTTCCTAGCGCAAGCAGTCCATCAATGCCGCCTTCAAGCTGCAACTGAACCAATTTGCGCCAACCTTCGTAATCAATTGAGCCATCCGCAAACATTGGAGTTACAAGTGCGGTAAAGGCTCCGCGCAGTTTTGACATGATAATGCCTCCAAAAACTTGTAAGTTTGTTGCGATTATCGCATTTTTTACGGTATTATGACAAGTCTTGCAGAAAAGAAAAGTGTAAAACCATAAAAAAAGCTGTCCTGACGGACAGCTTTTTTCAACTTGAAACATATCAGGCTTAAAGCCCTACATTAAGCGTTACGCGCAGCGAAACATCTGCAATTCGGTTTTCATGTTCGCTTGTAACGCCAACTACAAATTCACCCTTCATGTTAATGTCCTGCATAATCAGCGCCTGACCGCCAAGATTTAATTCCGTATAGCGGTAATATTTTTCAAATTCTTCACGCTTAAATACAATTTTTCTTGTAAGCTTTGGCTGAATGTAACTGGCAAGACCTGCATTCATCGAAACAGACGGGTTTATCTTCCATCTGAAATCAATCTGCGGCTTTAACAGGTTGGCAAAACCGCCTTTATAAAAAGTACCTGCATTCACGTAAGTAATCGGGCGGTATTCAGACCAGCCGTCATCGTTGTTTGGCGTACCGTACTGAAGGCGGAATGCAAGCTGCTTGTTTTTGCTTAAAAGATAAGTAAAACCGCCGTTCAAATAAGCCGCCATAAAGGTTTCGCCCTTGCTGCTGGTACTGCGCGCCAGAATTTCGCCTACAATACCAAAATCGTAAAGCAGGCGGTTATTTTTCTTGCTCCACGGACCGCTAAAACCGGTTCCTATATAAACAGAAGAAACTTCTTCTTTTGCATTTTCCTTAACTTTAGAAAACCGCGACTGCTGAACCGCGCTGCGCATATCAACCTGGGCAATCATATCGCCGTAAACTGAGGTGCGGCCAATAAATTCAGGAAACAAAGTAGACCACTGGAAAACTGCGCGTCTTGCACCCAGACCATAAACACGGTCTTTGCGTGCCGCAGTGGCAAGCATGTCATCGGTAGAAATCATGGCTTTAGATGTCAGGTTGTTCTGAAAACCAAGATAACCGGCGGTAAAGTCCATAACCATTCCCGGAATAACCAGATGGGTACTTATTCCGTCAATCTTATCGTTGATAATCATGGCGTGGGTATCAGCCATCAAAAAGCGACCAATATCCCATGTTACGTAACCGTGCAGAAACGGCACTTTCGGCGTAGAAATTCTGAAAAGGTCAAGGTCTATAATCGGGCGGAAAAGCAGGGCATCCGGATTGTAGCGGATATAGCCGCTGCCCTGAATTACAAAACGCCAGCCCGAAAGTTTGTCAGAACGGACTTCTACCCACGGACTTACGCGGTACTGATAGGCGAAAGTGGTAGTAAGACCAAGGGTCAATTCGTTGGTAACGCCGTAGTTAACGCCAACCGCATTCGCATTTTGCCCCAAAATACCAAAAACAAGGAAACACAAACAGAAAATTGCAGATTTTTTCAAACTTTTCATAAAATTTCCTTTTTATTTACGTGAACCAGAATAAGTAAGAGACAGGCGCGGATACATTTCCGAAAACTGCCCCAGCATCGTTACAAAAAACGAACCGCTCGGAACATCAGACGGGAAA
Organism: Treponemataceae bacterium; assembly: GCA_024402495.1. Taxonomy (GTDB): domain Bacteria; phylum Spirochaetota; class Spirochaetia; order Treponematales; family Treponemataceae; genus UBA1240. The sequence goes on along the minus strand of JAKSTR010000015.1, from coordinate 42,527 downwards.
GTAGAAGCCGAATAAAGCCCGATTTGCTGCATCTGCCTGAAAGCGTAGCGGCGGTTGCCGGTAGCAAGATACAGAATGCTTTTTGCAGGAATGTTAAAAGATTTCAGCAGGAATTCTGCCATATAGTCATAGCGCAAAGTTGTGCCGGGCTGAACATTTGAAGGAACAAGACCCTGGCTTTTAAAGAAATCGAAAGTTTCCGCAGGCGTAATGTCCTGCAAAGATTCGTCCTGTGCATTAGATTCATCTAAAAAGAAAGCTAAATAAGTTAAGCTTTGCCAGCTTGCCTTATTTGCCTTTACAATATCCGTTAAATTTGCAGCACTTTGTGCATGCACAGCCGCTGCAATAAACAATCCCAGACACAGCGTAATAATTTTTTTCATTGTTTATTCCTTTCAATATTAAAATCCCAAATTCTGTATAATTATAATGAAAAGCAACTGAAAATAAAAGACCGTAAGCCTTTTATTTAGAAGAAAATACCGAATTTTTACAATTTTAATTTTTCAGATATTTTTGCAGAACCGCAAAGCGATTATTTCAAATTCCATTCTTTTCTTCGCCGGGCATTCTTCCATTCATTCATTTTAAAAGTTTCGTAAAGCGAAACGATTTTGTCTGCGCAGGAAACGATTATGCCTTCTTTTGTTTTTGGCGCAGGCAAAGTTAACGGAAACATGTGGTTTTTAATAATATCGGTTTCAATTGAGTTTAACTGCATGCACTGCCGGGCATTGTTAAGCGCAATTCCGGGATGATAAAAACCGTGCAGCTTGTGGTGGCTGCTTTTGTCGTGCCAGTCGTATAAAAAATAATCGTGCAGCAAAGCGCCGCGAATCATCGATTCACTGTCAATTTTTATGCCGAAAAAACGGGAAATTCTCAGTGCCATATACGAAACGGAAAGCAAATGTTCAAAAACGGAAGTCGTGCCGTGCTGCGTATATTGTTTCATTTCCAAAATACGTGTAACTGCTGCAAATTCAAGCATGGTTTTGTTTACAAGCCTTACATCGGAACATTTCAGGTAAACAGAAAACATAGCGACATTATAAGCCAAAAATAGATTTTTTCAAGCAATTGTAAAATTTTACAAAAAATTGTAGACTTGGCATAAAGTTTTCCGCACAAATCAAGCATGAAAAACTTTCAGCAACACACTATTATATAGAAGAAAATATTGCGGTTTTACCGCTTAAAATACAATTCCAAAGAGATGCTATGAATTTTACAGAACTTTCACTTGACGAAATGCTTTTAAAAGGCATTGCCGAAGCAGGATACGAAACCTGCACGCCTGTTCAGGAACAGGTGCTCTGCGGCGCACAGGAAGGCGCCGACCTTTATGTACAATCCCAGACAGGAACGGGAAAAACAGCTGCATATTTAATCACAATTCTTCAGCAAATTCTTGCAAACAAAGAAAAAGGCAAAAAAGCCCTTGTTATGGTGCCAACCCGCGAACTTGCCGTACAAGTTGAAGAAGAAGCAAGCACGCTGGCAAAATATACCGGCTTAAAAAGTGCAAGCTTTTACGGCGGCGTTGGTTACGAAAAACAGAAACAGCTGCTTGAAAACGGCGTAGACATTTTAATCGGTACGCCGGGCCGTGTAATTGACCTGCTTGAAAGCGGCAGCATGAAGCTGGACAACGTCGGATTTCTGGTAATTGACGAAGCCGACCGTATGTTTGACATGGGTTTTTACCCGGATTTGCGCAAACTTATAAAACTTCTGCCCGGCACAACCGACCGCCAGACCATGCTTTTTAGTGCAACACTGAACACTTACGTGAAAAACCTTGCATGGGAATACACCGAAGACGCAAAAGAAATTACCATTGAATGCGAAAACATTACCGTAAGCGAAATTGACCAGCTTTTGTATCATGTTTCCAGCGACGACAAAATGAAGCTTCTGCTGGGCATTTTAACCCGCGAAAAACCGGAAAGCGTAATAATTTTCTGCAATACAAAGCGTTCCAGCGAAGTTATTTCCAAGCGCCTTGAAATGAACGGTTTTGAAAGCGAATTCATCATCGGCGACTTGCCGCAGTCTAAGCGCCTGCAGGTTATCAATTCGTTCAAAAGCGGCAAGCTGAAATGCCTTGTTGCAACCGATGTTGCAGCCCGCGGAATTGACGTAGACGACCTTGCAATGGTTGTAAACTTTGACCTGCCAAACGAAGCCGAAAACTACGTTCACCGCATCGGACGTACAGCCCGCGCCGGCAAAACCGGTAAAGCCTATACTTTTTGCAGCGAACAGGACGTTTACAACCTGCCTGCAATTGAACGCTATATCGAAATGTCCGTACCAAGCGAAGTTGCAGACGAAACCCTGTTTGCGGAAGATAAAAGCGCCGGCACATATATTAAAACCGGCAACTATTACGAAGACGAACGCGGCGAATACCGCGGCCGTGGACGTGACAGCCGGCATGGAGAAAGACGCGACGGCGGCAGGAACGGTCATCGCGACGGAAACCGCAGCGGCTATAAGAAAACCGGCTACAAAGGCGACAATTTTGCAAAAGGCGAACGCCGCAGCAATTATAAAAACGACCAGCGCTTTGACAAAAGCCGCCGCAATTTTGAACAGGCACCAAACAACGATGCCGAAAAACTTTCTTCAATGTCTTTTGACGAGCGCATGAAAGTTTACCGCGAAAAATACGGTCAGAATGCAGGCGGCACCGCTGCTCCGGCAGGTGACAGACCGAACAGAGGCAAGCCGAACAGCCAGAACGGCGGTAAAAAATATAACGGAAACAAAAACCGTTACGGAGACAAACCGCAAAACGGCGGCGCTTACAAAGGCAAAAATAACAGGAATTATGATAAATCTGGTAAAAATTACGCCAAGCCAAACCAGACTTATGCCAAAAATGAAAATGCTGCAAAACCAAAACCAGCAGAAAACCAGCAGCCGGCAAAAAAAGGCTTCCTGGCAAAATTAAAGGGCATTTTTGGCAAAAAATAAATTTGCACCTGCAATTTTGTAAAAGCTGAATTGAAAAATTACGTTCCGGACAGCGGAATCTGTAATTTTTCAATTTGCGCCGTCAGGCAGAAAAAGCGGAGAAATTTAAGAAATTTCTTCGCCGGCATGAAAAACATATTAAGCAATTAGCATATTTTCAACAAATTACCGCCTTGCTGCGGAAAAAGGACAAAAACTTGATTACAGTCAGCGACGTAAGTCTTAAATTCAGCGAAAAACCACTTTTTAAAGACGTAAACCTTAAATTTACCCACGGCAACTGTTACGGCATCATCGGTGCAAACGGTGCGGGCAAATCAACATTCCTGAAACTGCTTTCGGGCGAACTTGAACACGATTCGGGACAGATTACCATTACCCCCGGCGAACGCATGGCAGTTTTGAAACAGGATCACTTTGCCTATGACGAATATTCGGTAAAAGACACCGTTCTTATGGGATTCCCGAAACTGTACGAATGCCAGAAAGAAAAAGATGCAATTTACGAAAAAGCCGATTTCAGCGAAGAAGACGGTATTCGCGCCAGTGAACTTGAAGGCGAATATGCCGAACTTGGCGGCTGGGAAGCAGAAAACCAGATTGAACAGATGCTTTCGGGACTGGGGCTTGATGAAGAATACCATGACCGCATGATGAGCGAACTTGACGAAAGCCAGAAAGTTCGCGTACTTTTGGCACAGGCTCTGTTTGGTGCGCCGGAAATCCTTCTTTTGGACGAACCTACCAACGGTCTTGACCTTGAATCTATCAACTGGCTTGAAGAATTCTTAATCGACTTTCCGAACACGGTCATCGTTGTCAGCCACGACCGTCACTTTTTGAACAGCGTTTGTACCTGCATCTGCGATATTGACTACGGCAAAATTACAAGTTTTGCCGGAAACTACGACTTCTGGTATCAGATGAGCCAGATTATGCAGCGTCAGGCAAAAGATCAGGCAAAAAAACGCGAAGAAAAAATGAAGGATTTGCGCGAATTCATCTTGCGCTTTGCTTCTAACGCTGCAAAAAGCCGTCAGGCAACCAGCCGCAAAAAAGTTTACGACAAACTTGCACTTGAAGAACTTCAGGTTACAAGCCGCAAATTTCCGTACGTTAACTTTAAGCCGGACCGCGAACCGGGCAACAACATTTTGCGCGTTGAAAAACTCAACTACAACAACGAAGGCATTCAGCTTTTGAAAGATTTTTCGCTTACCGTTAACAGAGGCGAAAAAATTGCGTTTGTAGGAATTGAACACAAGTCAAAATCGGCATTTTTTGACATTATCACCGATACCATTAAAGCGGACAGCGGCGAAGTTTACTGGGGACAGACAATTACATGGTCTTATCTGGGAATTGATACCACGCCGTATTTTAAAAACGACATGAACATTACCGAATGGCTTCGCCAGTATTCCAAGGAACAGGACGAAGCTTACGTGCGCGGCTTTTTGGGCCGTATGCTTTTTAGCGGCGATGAATCGCTGAAGCCGGTTAAGGTTCTTAGCGGTGGCGAAAAAGTGCGCTGTATGCTTTCAAAAATGATGTTGAGCGGTGCAAACGTGCTGATTATGGACGAACCGACAAACCACCTTGACCTTGAAGCCATTGAAAGCCTGAACCAGGGACTGGTTGATTTCCCCGGCATTGTGCTTTTTAACAGCCACGACCACGAATTCATCAGTTCTATTGCAACACGCATTATTGAAATTACACCAAACGGCGTAATTGACCGCATGATGGATTTTGACGACTATCTGAAAGACGAACAGATTAAGTCAATGCGTCAGGAATATTACAAAGGCACAGATAAAAAGGTTAGATTCTAAGTTTTTTGTAAGAAACTGAACGTAAAAGCAAAAAGCCGGTGAATTGTAAAAAATTCTCCGGCTTTTTTTGTGTTTTGCCATTACCCTGAATATCGAATTTACAGTACATAGCCTGAATATTTTTTATAAATGCGCAAAAAACAGCCGCAGGCAGGCACAACCATGAAAAAAAATACGCACGCGAAGCGTAAGTCTTTTTTTCTTGGTGGGGACTGACGAGAGGCTGTTTTTTGCACAATTTAACAAAACTCAACATTCAGGCTAATTAACAAATGTTAATGGCGAAAATTCTTTTTTGTTCAATTAACATTTGTTAATAACGCCAAAAGACATTTTTTTGGCTATTAACATTTGTTAATAACCCAAAAAGAATTCTTTTTTACCAATTCACAAATGTTAACGCCTCAAAAAGAACTCTTTTTTACCAATTCACAAATGTTAATGACCCAAAAAGAATTCTTTTTTATCAATTCACAAATGTTAACGGCTCAAAAAGAACACTTTTTGCCTATTAACAAATGTTAATAACGGAATTTTTACTTTCTTCAATTAACATTTGTTAATGGCGATTTTTGCAAAATGCTGTTTTGTTACGCGTTCCGGGCGGTAAATGTTAATTCGCTTGCGCCGGCGGTATAATCGGCGGCGATTGTTGCGTTTTCGCCCATATTGCCGCCCAAAATAAACCGTGCCAGCGGATTTTCCAGATAATTCTGAACGGCGCGTTTTAGCGGCCGGGCACCAAACAGCGGATCATAGCCGGTTTCGGCAATAAAATCCACCGCCGCGTCGCTAACCACCAGATGCAAATGGCGGTTTTCCATTCTGGCGGCAAGCAAATCAACCTGCTTTTTAACAATTGAATTGATAAACGACTTGTCGAGCCGCGTGAAACAAATGGTTTCGTCAATTCGGTTCAAAAATTCCGGTCTGAAAGTGCTTTTCAGCAGTGCATCAATCTGCGGCTTCACGCTTTCCATGCTTTCTGCATTCAAAATAAGGTCGCTGCCCAGATTGCTGGTCATGATTATGATGGTGTTCTTAAAATCCACCACCCTGCCCTGTCCGTCAGTCAGGCGCCCGTCATCCAGAACCTGCAAAAGCACGTTAAAAACATCCGGATGTGCCTTTTCAATTTCGTCAAAAAGCACAACGCTGTACGGGCGGCGGCGCACGGCTTCGGTCAGCTGCCCGCCTTCATCATAGCCGACATATCCCGGCGGCGCACCAATCAGGCGGCTGACAGAAAATTTTTCCATATACTCGCTCATGTCAATGCGGGTAAGGTTCTTTTCGTCGTTAAACAGAAAATCTGCAAGAGTTTTTGCAAGTTCGGTTTTGCCAACGCCGGTTGGACCGACAAACAGAAAGCTGCCCAATGGGCGGTTCTCGTCGGAAAGCCCGGCACGGTTTCGGCGTATTGCGTCACTAACCGCGGCAACCGCCTGATTCTGCCCGATTATGCGTTTATGCAGAACTTCTTCCAGCTGCAAATATTTCTGCTTTTCGCCTGCAAGCATTTTATTAAGCGGTATGCCTGTCCAAATTGAAACAACCGCGGCAATATCTTCTTCGCTTACTTCCTGCCGCAAAAGCGGACGTTTGCCGCCGTTCAAACTGTCTGCACTTTTTGACTGTTCAATTTGTGCCAGAGTTTCGGCAAGCTGTTTTTCGGCAGCAGGCAGGCGGCCGTATTTTATTTCTGCGGCTTTTTCCAAATTGCCGTCACGGGCAAAACGGGTTTCTTCAATGCGCAGCTGTTCAATTTCGGCTTTCAGGCGGCGGCTTTCATCGATTCTGCCCTTTTCATTCTGCCACTGCATTTTCATGCTGTCGCATTTGGTTTTCAATTCGGCAAGTTCTTTTTCCAGCTTTGCAAGGCGTTCTTTGCTTGCTTCGTCACTTTCCTTGGAAAGCGCCTGCTTTTCGATATTCAGCTGCAAAATGCGCCGGTCAATCTGGTCAATTTCAATCGGCTGGCTTTCAATTTCCATTTTCAGGCGGCTGGCAGCTTCGTCAACAAGGTCAATCGCCTTATCCGGCAAAAAACGGCTGCTGATATAGCGGTTGCTTAAAGTTGCGGCGGCAACCAGCGCTTCGTCTTTTATGCGCACACCGTGATGAACTTCGTATTTTTCCTGCAAACCGCGCAAAATTGCAATCGTGTCTTCCACGCTTGGTTCCGGGCAAAATACCTGCTGAAAACGGCGTTCCAGCGCGGCGTCCTTTTCAATATATTTGCGGTATTCGTCCAAAGTTGTGGCGCCAATTGCACGCAGTTCGCCGCGCGCCAAAGCCGGTTTCAGCAAATTGCTTGCGTCCATTGCGCCTTCAGTTGCGCCGGCGCCAACCAGCGTGTGCAGTTCGTCAATAAACAGAATCACGGAACCTTCTGCTTTCTGAACTTCGTTAATGACGGCTTTTAATCTTTCTTCAAACTCGCCCCTGAATTTTGCACCGGCAACCAGTGCGCCAAGGTCAAGGGCAAGCAGGCGTTTGTTTTTAAGGCTGTCGGGCACGTCGCCGGAAACTATGCGCCGGGCAAGACCTTCTACAATTGCGGTTTTACCAACGCCCGGTTCGCCAATTAAAACCGGATTGTTTTTGGTGCGGCGGCTTAAAACCTGCATTACGCGCCTTATTTCGTCGTCGCGGCCAATAACCGGGTCAATTTTTTCCTGCCGGGCAAGGGCGGTTAAATCGCGGCAATATTTTTCAAGGCTTTTCATCGTGCCTTCAGGATTCTGAGTGTTCACCTTGTCGCCGCCGCGTACATTTTGCAGCACGCGCAATATTTCTTCGCGCTTAATTCCTTTGTTGGCAAGCAATTGCGCGCATTTATCTTCGGTCTGGGTCAAGCCCAGCAGAATGTGCTCAACAGAAAGATATTCATCGCCCAATCGTTCTGCTTCTTTTTCAGCCTTGGCAAGTGCCTTGCTTGCCTGCGGCGAAATATTTACCGATGCGTTTCCGTGAATTTTAGGGTTCTGGTCTAGTAATTTTTTACATTCGTTTTGCAGGTCGCTAAGCGAAACGTTTAAATTTTCCAAAATACCCGGAATAATTCCATCGTTTTGCTGCAAAAGCGCATATAATACGTGCTCAGTGCCAATCTGGGCATGGTCTTCTTGCTGTGCCAGCATTGTGGCGGTTTGCAAAGCCTCTTGGCTTTTAAGCGTATAGTTTTCGTAATTCATATAATTAAATTACTTTCGTTTTTCTGGTGCGGCAAGTTTTTCAATTGGAAAATATTGAGAATGTTTTAGAAGTTGAAAGTAAATATGTAAATAATTGTAAAATCAGCCCTTCGCCAATCACAAACATGAAAAAAAGCGTTCGCCCTTCGTGCGTGACGATTTTTTTTCATGTTTGCGCCTGTCGAATGGCTGGGCTTGCTAATGTTTATAAAATTGGCTTTCAACTGTTTTACGTTGAAGGGGTAAAGAAGTTTTTATGATTGAAAAGGTGTGGTGGTTTAGCGGCTTGAAAAAATGGTGGGATGCGGGAAATGGTACACTTGCGAATGATTGAAAAACGGCGGAAAAAACAAAAAACCCGGCGTTGGGTACCGGGTTTCTGCTTTTTCAATTATTTTCTATTTTTCTTCGTATTCGCCGTATTCGCAGCCAACGTGCCCAATAGAAAGATGTTCGTAAACTTCAAGGTTTTTAGAACCGATTTTCTTGAAAATCTTAATATCGCCGCGGCCGTTTCCGCCGTTCCACAAATTTTCGTGCAGTTTCTGCCCGTTAGGGTTTTCGTATTTTACCTTAATCATGTCTTTTTTATGGCAGAAAACATTTATATCAATCAGATAATTGCGGTTCTGGGTGCTAATCGTCCAGTGTACTTCGTCGCCTTCGTCAAAAAAGGTATAGCGCGTAGAAGATTTTTTCCAGAACTTAGAAAAATTGAATTCAAATTCTTCGTCTTCAAGCTTTAAATAGGTTAAAACCTTGCCTTTTACAGGAATGCCCAGAACACGCGGCGTACCGCCACCAAGTTCAAAGCAAGAATTTTCTAATTTTTTGCCGGTAATAAGGCTTGTTACATCGCAGCTGGAAAGCCAGACCCATGGATTCGTAAAGTCGACGCCCCAGTTTTTGTCTGCATAACCGTAACAGCTTTCCGGCAATACGTTATAAACGCTGCCGTTCAAGGTTACTTTGCCGGAATATTCAGTTTTTACGCCCTGTGCATGCCAGTACATCTGGAAAAAGTGGAAAAATCTGAAAAACCAGCTTGTACCGTAGCCGACGCAATAAGGAATTTTTTTATTTACCTGCAAGTTCCACGACATTGAACCGGCATCGGTCATGCATTCGGGGTAACGCAATGCTTCTTCTTTATCAACGCTTACAGCCCCGGAAATTGTGTGTTCGCTTAAAATGCAGGATCCGATTTGAAAATCCAGTTTATTGCGTTTGTTAACCAGTTCTTTTGCAGGATAAAAATTGTTAATCTGAACAGCATCTTCGCCCCAGGCACCGGCTTTAATCATTACGTAAGAAGGCCGGATACCGTAAGTTTGGTTATCAGACCGCTGACCTAAAACAACTTTCGTAGGGTACAATCCCGGGTTTATGGCAAAATATTCAATAAAAAAAGCTTTTTCTTCGCCGGTAATAGCATTTACACCTGTAAAACTATGCCACCACCAGTCGTAACCCCGCCGGGCGTAACGGCCTTTCAGCATGAAAAGGTTGCGGCGTAAAAAGCGCTTAGGATTGGTCATTAAAAAACTCCAAAAATCAACAAAAGAATAAAAAGATAAAAATTACAAAGACCGTTCAAGTGTGCGCGAAATATCTTCAGGTTCCTGTGGAAATTTTTCATTAAGATATTCAAAACAGTCAATTGCGGTGCGCTGAATATGTTCATACCAGATATTGTATAATTCGCTGTTTACGGCAGCAGGATACGGAGCGCCCTGAACTTCAGAAAGCAACTGTCTTAATTTTTCGCAAAATTGTTTGTCCATTTTACTCTATATTTCCTTTACAAATAAATTTCTAATTCTTGCACCGCCATTATAATGCCAACTGCACAGTTTTTCCACTAAAATTATCATTTTTTGCAGAAATAATTACATCAGAAAAATCTTCAAGGTGTTTTTCAACATAATCTGCCAGCTTTACAGCCATTTCTTCAAAATCTGCCGGCGTTAAACCAAGCAGAATGCGTTTTGAAGCTTCATATTCCTTCGGGTCGCTGCCGTAAAATACCTTGCGCGCTGCCCGCCCGCCCTTATTGCTGACGGAAAGCGTGCCGGTAAAATTGGAATAAAACGACGCAATGCAGCGGTGAACCGTATCAACGTCAAACTTAACGCCGGCAAGTTCCTTTAACGCGCTTTTGTACACTTGCAGCGACTGCAACGGCGTAGGGTCGCGGTAAGTATAAAAATACAAAAACCTGGATTTTAAAAGACCATAGCAGCCGCAGCCATAAGCGCCGCCCACGGTTCTTATCCGTTCCCACAAAAAACCGCCGGAAAACCACTGCAAAAGGCAAACCAGCGCCACGTTTTTTTCTTTTGTAAGAAAATTCAGGTTAAGCGAACTTGCAGAAAAACCGACCTGCATATTTGCCGTAAAATATTCCAGATTTCTGCATTCTTCCGTGCCGTCCGTAATGTTTTTCTGCGGCAAAGATTTTTTAACGAATTCGTAGCAGCATTCGTCTGCTATTTCTTCAGGCATCGCCATCTGGCTAAAATCAGCGGCATATTTGCTTATCTTGTCGTAAATTATATCAGTTACAGCTTCGTCGCTTACAAAAAATACCGAAGCCCCGGCATTCAATATTTTTTTGTAAATTTCTTCCAGCCTGCGGCAAAAAACATCAAGTTCCTTTTCTTCGGCATAAATATTAAAATACTGGCTTATGCCGGCAAGCAGTTCGCGCCGGGCTGCGCGTTTGTTCAAACACGATTCAGACCTTGCAAGCGCGTGTTTGTGTCCGGAAGTAACAAAACTATCAAGTTTCTGATTTTTTTTCGTAAAAAATGTGTCTTCAATGCGGTTAAACTCGCCATAATTCGGGTGCAGCGCATTCAAAAACAGACAGTCCAAAGCTTCGGCAATTTTTTCGTTTGTGGTTTCAATATGCCAGCCAATCGTATCGCGGCAAAACCACGGTTCTTTTTTCCGCCTGCTTTCAATATCTTCGGCACTTAAAAAATCGCTTTGTTCGGCGCGCCTTACAGAAACGGAAAAATCGGCGCAGGACAAAAAGCGCTTTTTGCACGAAAATTCCCAGTCAATGCCGCCGTAACCGGCAGATTCCAGGGCATTTCTCAGTGCCATCACATACTGCAACTCTTCCAGATTCAGAACGTCAAATGGCAAAAGCAAATCAAAATAAACCAAACCGTTGGTAAAACTTTTATAATTGAAAACGTCGATATTACCAATCTTTTTGTGGTCTGCGTCAAAATCTTCTTCTTCCGCGCTTAAATCGCCGGGCTTAACATGCGGAATAAGCGCCAGAAGTTCGTCACTTTCCTTCTGCTGCTGAAAATCGTGCAGTTTTTTCTGGTCTGCCCTAACCTGCGCCAGAAACTCTTCTTTCTGCTTCTTGTCTTTGCCCTGCAAAAACGAATTGATATAGGCTTTTTCAGCGTCTTCAATCTGCGCCTTAAAATCGGGGCTGGGTACGTAAGTTACGCAGGAATAATAAGGATTTTCTATAAGGCACTTCCGCACCAGATTTTTCAAATAATTTCTGTCGCTGCGGATGCGGTTTTTAAGTTCTTCCAGGGCAGAAACGCTGTTCAAAAAATCGAAAGGCGTAAAACCATTGTTCCAGCCCCACAAAAGGCTTTTCGATATTCCAAGGGCACTGGAACCGCCAACGCTTACTTCACGCGCTGCAAAATCGCTGTCCAAAAGGCACATTTCAACCAGATCGTCGTCAAAACCTTCTTCGGCAACCTTATACAAAGTGTCCCAAATCAGTTTTTCAACTTTATCGCGGTCATTTTCGTCAACTTCGCCAACACCAACGCAAAAAAGCGTATACGGCAGGTAATTTATAAGGGAACTTTTATCGATATCCATGCCGCTGCCAAGCTTGCAGTGGGTTAAAACCTTTTGCAGGGGCGAAGCGTCAAAACCAAGCAGCAGTTCGCTTAAAATTGAAGATTCAAAATACGCCGTCAGGCCCTGACTGCGTGTGCCTATAAGCCAGTTGCAGACAACGGAAGGCTTGGTGCAGCTTGTGTCCGGGCCGATAAACGTAACATATTTTTCGGGCTTGTGTAATTTTTCAATATCGCAGGCTGCCGGCGTTAAAAACTGACCGATATTGCGCACTCTGTTCTGTTCGGCTGGCAAAATTTTACCGTCGGTCACTTTTGGGGCATTTTTATACGGCCGGTTGTCGCCGCCCAAAAGCGAAGACTTTTTCAGCTCGCTCAAGTAATCCCAGACAACCGCATTATTTGCGCCGTCTGCAAAACCGGCGGCGTTTTTTGCAGGTTCAAGCTGGGAAGAATCGAACTGCCTTACAAAATTTTCATCAATAAACGCCAGCTGTTTTTCCAGCGGAATATTTCCGTAAAGCACAATCTTGCAGTTTGAAGGCTTGTAGTAAGTTTTGTAAAACTTCAAATAATCTTCGTAAGTTAATTTAAGAATTGATTTCGGGTCGCCGCCGGAATCGCCGGCATAAAAAGTGGGCGACAAAAAGGCTTTGGAAAGCTGCTTAACATAAATGCGGTTAAAATCGTTGTAAGCGCCCTTCATTTCGTTATAAACAACGCCCTGCACCGAAATTTCGCCGTTTTCGTCAACTTCCAGACGGCGCACTTCCTGCTCAAAAGTCCATTTTTCCAGCCGCGGAAAAAATACAGCGTCGCCGTAAACTTTCATTACGTTAAAATAATCGGCTTCAACGCTGCTGCTTGCCGGGTACATGGTTGTATCAGAAGAAGTAAGCGCATTTAAAAATGTGGTAATGCTTTGCTTGGTAAGGCACAAAAAAGGCGATTTAAGCGGAAAATTTTTAGAACCGCACAAAACTGAATGTTCAATTGCGTGGGCAACGCCCGTAGAATCTGCCGACGGCGTAGAAAAAGCAAAATTGAACAGGTTTTCGCTGTCGTCACAGTTAATATAAAAAACCTGCATGCCGGTCTGCAAATGAACAAGCCAGAAACCCGTACCGTTCAAATCTTCTACCGGCGAAATATCCAGAACCTTAAAACCATAAAGTTCGTCGTTGATTTTTAAACTCATTAAACCCATTCCTCGTCGCCGTTGTTAATCATCAGCTCACCTTTTTCCCAGGCGGCACGCAGCATAGTCATAAATTCGTTGGTCAGGCGGTCAAGCTCTTTTTTGGAATACGGCGCGCGTGCGTCCTCTTCTTCCAAAACGCTGATTCCGCGGGTTTTTGAAATATTATTGAGGATTTTCTTGCGGAATTCGGGCTGCTTGCCGTGAATTATCATCGCAATCGTGTCATCGGTCATGGCATGCAGCTTTTTCTGAAGGAATTTGTCATCGGCGGCAATAACGTCATCAATCGTAAACAGGCGCTTGCGCAAATCGCTTTCAAGCTCGCCGTCAACCAGACTGAGATTGGAAAGAATGTTCTTTTCAGAATTTGCGTCCATTTTGCGCAAAATTGAAGCTAGCGCACCGCGGCCGTCAATTGAATTTGAAGCCGGAGTTTTTACATTTTCAGCTTTTTCGCGCAAAGTGCGGTCTATGCGGCTTAAAATATCCGGCGAAAATTTTGTCAGGCGCGAAAGGCGCAGAACAGTTTCCTTACGTTCCTTTTCGTTCATCTGGTTTATTACCGCCGCCGCTACAGCCGGTTTTACCTGACTTAAAACCAGCGCCTTTACCGGCACGGATTCGTCTTTTAAAATAAGCGTAAGCTGTTCGCCGTCAAACTTTTGCAGATAATCGAAAGGTTTTCCGCCGTCGTAAGGCACGGCGCGCTGCATAATATCCTGCGCCTGCTGGTCGCCAAAAGCTTTTTCCAGAATCGTCCGGGCTGTGGTTACGCCGCCGCTTTCTCTGGCTTTCGCCATCAGCCCCTGAAATTCGGCAAGAATCTGGGCTTTTTCTTCCGGATCAACCCGGCGGATGGAAGCGATTTCGGGAACGATTTTTTCAACCTGATCCTGGGGCAGCTGGGCAATAATTTTTGCCGCTTCGTCCGTTCCAATCAGCAGAAGGAATTTTGCAACACGCCGGGCGTTGCTGTCTTTTGCTCCGGCTGGAATTTTATAAAAAATATTGTCGCTTTTTGCAAAACCGCCGTCGGGTGTTTTTATGCCGGGAATGTTTACGGTATTTCTGGCTTTTTCCGCGTTATCCTGAACCTGTTTTTTCAAATAAAAAGCCTCTAAAGGCTGTGCCGAAAACTTTTTGGCTTCAAATGCAGAGCCGCTTTGCTTTGCAGCAAAGGCGGAAAAGTCAAACTGAGTGCCTTCCAAATCTTTCGGCGGTATAATTTCCCGCGCAGATTCACCAACTGAAGAACGCGCGTTCTTTATTTGAGAATAATTCTGCTGATTCTGCTGATTTTGCGCAAACTGACGGCTTAAATCTGCCCATTCCTTCTGGTTCTGCGCCGCAGTCTGTTCTTTTTGCGCCGGATTTTGCATATTGCGCAAAGTCTGGGCTGCATAATTCTGATTAAATTTGCTGGCGTTCTCCGGCGCGCGCAAATTAACCGGCTCGTTCAAATTAGGCGCGCGGGGTTCTGTATCCGGCGCAGAAAAAGCATCCTGCAGTTTCTGCCAGAAACCTTTTTTTGGCGCGGCATTTTGCGCCTGCTGAACATTATTCCGCACATTCTGGCTGCCTGAATAATTTTGCCGCTGTTCCGGCTGGCGGTCTGGTTTTTGCGCCGGTTCATCGACGTCCGCCTGATAGCGCGGCAATTCGCCGTTTGGGCTGCTTGCCATATAAGGAACAGCTTTGTACGGTACAGGATTTGCACCGGGCTTAATCTCCGGCTGGGCTTGCGGCTCCGGCTTTGGCGGCTGCTGGTTTTGTACAACATTTTGCAGCGTAATTTTGTAATTTTCGTCTACTGCCGAACGCAAATTGGCAAAAGCCTGCGCGCCCTGATTTTGCAAAGCCTGTGCCTGCTCTTGATAATTTGAAAAACTTTGCGCGCTGGCGCCGTTTTCTGTATTTTGGGCAGAATATGGCACCGGGCTGTAATTCTGGTTGTTTTGCGCGCCGTTTTCCGGCTGGTAAGGCACCGGCTGATACGGTACGGGCGCTGGCTGGGCGCTGTTTGCACCGTTTGGCGGCACTGCTCCCGGCATATTCTGGTAATTCTGGTAATTTGAAAAATTATTCGGTTCAGCAGAATTGCCGCCGTTACCAAAACTGCCAAAATTGCCAGCTTCGCGTCCGGCTTCATAGCTTTCGGCTTGCGCTGGTCTTTCATTTTGGGCTGGCTGAAAATTTTGCGCGCCCGGAATATTGTTTCTGTTAAAATTTTCTGCAAAATTATTTGCGCCGCCTGTACCGTTTGGTTCTGCTGTACCGCCAAAACTGTTTACCGGCGGCTTCGGTATTGAAGGCATAAAAGGCGCGGCGGCAGGCTGGCTGTTCCGTTCCGGCTGCAAATTGCGGCTGTTAGAAATATTTGAAAAATCTGAAACATTCTGCCGGGGCGATTCAAACCGGCTGTTTTCTGCATTCGGGTCTACATAAGGCACAGGGCTGTAATTCTGGTTGTTTTGCGCGCCGTTTTCCGGCTGGTAAGGCACCGGCTGATACGGTACGGGCGCTGGCTGGGCGCTGTTTGCACCGTTTGGCGGCACTGCTCCCGGCATATTCTGGTAATTCTGGTAATTTGAAAAATTATTCGGTTCAGCAGAATTGCCGCCGTTACCAAAACTGCCAAAATTGCCAGCTTCGCGTCCGGCTTCATAGCTTTCGGCTTGCGCTGGTCTTTCATTTTGGGCTGGCTGAAAATTTTGCGCGCCCGGAATATTGTTTCTGTTAAAATTTTCTGCAAAATTATTTGCGCCGCCTGTACCATTTGGTTCTGCTGTGCCGCCCAAACTGTTTACCGGCGGCTTCGGTATTGAAGGAATCAGCGGCGAAGCATTTTTGGGCTGTGTCTGTTCGCCTTGCCGGTTCTGGTTATTTTGGGCAAAATTTTCCGGCTGCCGGTTTTGTTCTCTTCTATTATCTTCTTCTGAATTTTCTTCTTGATTTAACGATTTATATACGGGTGCGTTTTCAAAAGAAAACGGCTTAAAATCCTGATTCTGGGGCTTTTCTTCCTGCGGCGCATTTTTTCCGCTTAAAACAGCAATCGCCGCATCGGTCTGGTCTTTGGTAATGGCTTCTACCGCCGCATTATTTTTGGCAACTTCATCTGACGAGATTTTTTCAGGCATAAAACCTGCAATTTTTTTATATGTACTCATCCGTTTGTCAAATTCACTCATTCTTTTATGATACCAACAGCTTAAAGAATAGGCAAGCAATAGGCTTTTTTACACGTAATTTAAAGAAGAAAAAGGCCGCAATCTGCGACCTTTTGCGAACCAAGAAAATATAAAAAAATTCAGGGATCATTACCCGGAATAATAGTCTGGTTACCGCCACCAGTATTTATACCAGTATTCTGGTTTACGTTTGTAACCGTGTTTACAACCGGTGCACTTGCCGCAGGTTCAATTACCGGGTTAATCTCCGTAGTTTCAATAATTGCCTGATGGCTTACATCAACAAAACCAACGGCAGGGCTTGCGGCATAATTTTTACCCCAAAAACCGCTGCTAAGTACCAAAGGCGAACTGGATTTTGAAGCCGGGTCTGCAATTAAAGAATTTACGCTTGCATTCTGGCTGGTTTTTGCAAACGGGCTGACAATTACGCCGTCTTCCACAAAAACAGATTCTCCGGCATTTACAGTAAAAGAACCGCCCATTGCGTTCACGTTGTAAACCGAACCTTCGGCTGTGGTTTCGTTGCCCAAGCCGTCTACGGAAAAAACCGTACCGCGAACAGAAGAAGTAACAACCGGCGTCTGAATCTGAAAACCATTTGCCTTATTGTTCAGCGGCTTGACGTTGGCATCAAGCGCACCAGCGTCCAAAAACAAATCGGTGGTAACTTTATTTTCGCCTTCAGTAAGTTCGCGCAGGGTTACGCGTGTAAGCTGGTGAACGGTTAATTTAGAGCCGCCAAGTTTTACGTCTGCCTGCGACTTAAATCCGGTAGAAATTATTGAACCTTCCGGTATCGTATCGCCTTCTTTCAGTTCCGCCCAGTCGCCGTTTGGGCGCTGAATCTCAACCTTTCCAGAAACAGCAATTACCGTACCGTCAATTGCAAAAACGGCGGCGCAGCATACAAAAAGAATGCAGAATACTAAAATCTTCTTCATAAAATACTCTCCTTATCAAAGAGCAGTTTTTAAACCGAAGTTTTTGACCGTTATTTGAAAAATATACGGGCATTCCTAAAACAGAATTTTAGAAATGCCCTTAACAAATAATCAATCTTATGATTTTTACAGCTAATCAATTGCATGGCAAATTACCAGCGTTTAACCATAATTCGACTTTAGTATAATTCTAAAAATTGAAGTTATCAACAATTTTCCTGCAAAAATCTCTAAAATCTACAATCGTTTTAGAGATTTTCGAGTAAATCATTCAAAACTAACCTTTACATTTGGCGCAATGCCGGTTGTTTCAAAAATTGCTTCCTGGCTGATGTCTACAAAACCGGTAGTTGGAGATGCACCGTAGCTGTCACCAAGTGAACCGCTGCTAAGAAGCAGTGGCGAAGCAGACTTTGAAGCCGGGTCTGTAATTGCACTGGTTACGGTTACGTTTTCGCTGCCTTTGCCAAACGGGCTGACAATTACGCCGTCTTCTACAGAAACAGATTCGCCTGCGTTTGCAGTAAATGCGCCGCCAATTGCGTTTTCGTTATAAACAGAACCTTCGGTTGTAGATTCGTTACCCAAGCCGTCTACAGAAAAAACCGTACCGCGAACAGAAGAAGTAACAACCGGCGTCTGAATCTGGAAACCGTTTGCTTTGTTGTTCAATGGTTTTACGTTGGCATCAAGTGCGCCAGCGTCAAGGAACAAATCGGTGGTAACTTTGTTTTCGCCTTCAGCAAGTTCGCGCAATGTAACGCGCGTAAGCTGGTGCACGGTTAATGTAGAACCACCAAGTTTTACGTCCGCCTGTGATTTAAAGCCGGTAGAAATTGTTGAACCTTCAGGAATGGCATCACCCTTTTTCAATTCTACCCAATCGCCATCTGGTCTTTGAATTTCGACCTTGCCTGAAACCGCCATTGCTGTTCCGTCAATTGCAAAAATGCCGGCACAGCAAGCCAAAAGAGTACAGATTCCTAAAATCTTCTTCATAAAATACTCCTCGAAATAAAATGCAAATACATGCTAAGCAGTTTTATGAACTTTATACAATATAACTATTTACAGATTAAATTATCGGCACTAAACCAAGTTATGATTTTAGTATAAATAAAAAAAAATACAAGTCTTTGAGATATAAAATTACGATTTTTTTTTCAATTTTTTTTATAAACGGCAGCGCACCGTGAACTTTTTTCGTTTTTTAACTGGTAAAAATAGAGATTTTGGTCTTTTTAGAGATTTTTATATTCATCATTCAACGGCAGGAACTGAAACAAATTCAGCATGACAGATTTTGCAATATTTTTATGCACTGAAAAAGCGCACATTCCCGCGCAATTATTTAAAAACATTCGCATTTCAATTTGCGCAAAGTGAATAAAAAAAATAGAGATTTTCTGAAAAAAACATGATAATATAGAAGAAAATTGTATGATTCGTTTATTTAAAAACTGTACAGGAGCAAGCAATGAAAAATATTTTTGTTGTTGACGACAGCATTACAACCTTAAAACTCGCAGAACGGGCGCTAAAAGAACATTACCAGCTTACCTTGCTTACATCCGGCAAGCAGCTTTTTATGGCACTAAACCGCCGCATACCGGACCTTATTCTTCTGGACATTGAAATGCCGGACATGAACGGACTTGACGTTATGAAGCAGCTTAAAACCGTAAGCGGCTGGCAGTCAATTCCGGTTATTTTTTTAACTTCACATACGGAACAGCAGGTTGTTACCGCCGGTTTTGAACAGGGCGTTCTGGACTATATCATAAAACCTTTTGACGCAGCCCTTTTGCCGGAACGAATTGAAAAACATTTGAAAGATTAACCGAAAAAACTCAAAATAGAATTTCTGAAGATTGCAGTTTTCAGGAATTCCACAAATTTCAATAGCATTTTCTGAAAAACCTATTTTTAAGGACTTAATAAATGAAAAAACTGCTTGCAATCGCCGTTTTAACTTTAGCCGCATTTTCAGCTATGGCACAGCAAACCGTGTGCAACGTTGCCATCCCCGAAACAAGTCCGCTGGATGCAAGCCGAATAACCGCGCAGGTACTTAACCGCTGCGGCGTAGATTCAACTTTTACCGTAAACAACACCCAGATTGTGCCGCTTTATTTGCAGGAAGGACTTGCGGACGCGGTTTTGTATTTTTCAATTGATTCTGCACCGCAAAACGGCATAAAGGCAATTGAACCCGTTGCAAACATAATCTATGCAATTGTTGCCCCAAAAGGCGCCGCAAAAGTTGAAGGCTGGCAGGGTTTAAGCGGCAAACGCGTAGCATATCTGCACAACGATTTTTACACCGAAAAAAATCTTGAACAGGGCAAAGATGCCGGCACCGTAAAATACGAAGTTGCAAACGAAGAAGAACTTTTTGAAACATTCCGCCAGAACAAATGCGATTACGGCGTAATTTCTTACATTGACGGAAAAAAACGCAAGCCTCTGCCGCTGGACGTACAGCCGGCGGGATTCTGTCCGCTTCTTCAGATATACCTGTATTTTTCAAAAGACCGCGCAGGGCTTGCCCACAAATTTTCTCAGGAACTGAACGCACTAAAAGCCGAAGGTCTTTACAGCGATATTTTGAACTATAAAACAGGCGGAAACAACGACGGCGGCGTTTTATTTTTAAGTTCCTACGACGCAAACACGCAGGAAAGCAACAGCCAGAAAACGCACCTGCAAAAATTCAACTGCGAAGTGAATTTTGTAAACATACCAAAAGACATTCACAAAACCGGGCAGGCGCTGATTAACAATCAGGCACTTTCTGCGCTGCACAGCGTTTTTGCAACCCAGATGCCGCAAATAATCATCAGCGACGGACAAAGCGCCGCCGACTTTCTGTGCAGCAATTACCGCATACTTTTTGCAAATATTCCGGTAGTAATTTCGGGCGAACTGATTTCTGCCGAAGATTTCATGCAGACAATACCGCCAAACTATTCTTTTATACTGCAAAAACCTATCGGCGCACGGCAAACCGTACAGAAAATCCTCGAAGTTTTCCCTAAAACCAAAAACATTCTGGTAATAAACTCTAACGACAGCGCCGGAAGAGCGTGGAAAACCGAAATACAGAAACAGCTTGACCAGAATTTTGAAGATTTGACAATCGTTTACAGCGACAGCATCAAAACCGAACTTTTGCCGCGCTTCATGCGTTCGCTTGAAAATCATTCCGCAGTTTTAATCGGCAATATGGGCAACCTGCAGCTGACAAGTTCACTTGAAGAATGCAAGGTGCCTGTTTTCAGCCTGAAATATGACAGTTATTTCAGATACGCCGTTGGCGGCAGCTACTGCGACAACGATTATTATTTTGAACGGCTGGAAAATCTTGTAAACAATGTTTTGTGCGGCACACCGTTCCCGGCAGCCTGCACTGCAATTGAAAATCCGCTTTTCAGCCGTTACCTCTACAACCACTCAACCGTGCGCCGCTATTTTGTAATAAGCAGCGGCAACAAAAAATTTACAGACGGCGTATTCATCGGCAAGCCGCAGTCTTTTGTGTACACGGGATATTTCAAGGCAATCATAATCGCCTTCATCTGCTTTCTTGCGCTAAGTTCCATGGTTTTCAGCATCAACACGCGCCTGCACCAGCGCAGCCTTAAAGAACAGCTGAAAATTCAAAAGAATTTAATAGAAGAAAACAATCAGAAATTCAACTTGATATTCAGTTCATGCAAAAATATTGCAAGCCAGGACCTTAGCCAGAACTTTTACAACCGCCTGAGCAACAGCCTTGAGTTTATTGCAAAACAGTGCCAGATGAACAAAGCTTCAATCTGGAATGTTTCTCTGGATACGCCGAACCTGATACCGCAATGCAACCTTGTATGCAAATGGGAAGACAACAGCACCGATGAAAAAATGTCGCGCTTTGACTTTAACCTGAACCTTGATACATTCTTCCCCGACTGGAACAAAATTTTCAAAAACCCGGAGCCGGTAGTAATCTGCCAAAGCCAAAGTTCGGGGCTGATAAAATACCAGCTGGCTTCCGGCGGCGTAATGTGCCGCCTGCTTCTGCCCATAAAAAACGGCAGCGGCATCTGGGGCTTTGCCTGTTTTGACAACACCAAGCACGAAACCATGCCGGATCCACAGACCATAAACAGCCTTAACGCCTGCGTTACGAATATCTGCTTTAAGATTTTAGAGCACGAATCTGAACAGATGCTGAAAGAAGCAAAAGATGCGGCAATTTCCGGCACAAATGCAAAAAGCACCTTCCTCGCAAACATGAGCCACGAAATCCGCACGCCGCTGAACGCAATTCTGGGCATGAGCGAACTGACCCTTATGGACAAAAACCTTGCGCCCCATATCCGCGACTACGCCCAGAACATAAACAATTCCAGCCGCAACCTTTTGGGTATCATCAACGACATTCTGGATTTTTCTAAAATAGAAAGCGGCAAATTTGAACTTGTTACCGCGCCATATAATTTCGATTCAATGATTCACGACGTAATTTCCATGACGCGCATACGTGCCCACGACACTTTCCTTTCGTTTTTAATACGCATTACCCCAGACCTGCCGCGCGAACTGATTGGCGATGAACTGCGCATCAAGCAGATTCTGCTGAACCTGCTGACCAACGCCATAAAATACACAAAAGAAGGCAGCATCACCATGACAATTTCAGGCGTAGTTGAAGAAAACGACCTGAACCTTGTAATTGAAGTGCAGGACACCGGCATTGGCATAAAAGCCGAAGACCAGCAGAAACTTTTTACAATGTTTGAACGCCTTGATACAAAGCGCAACCGCAACATTGAAGGCACCGGGCTTGGGCTTGCCATCTGCAAGCAGCTTTGCGAACTTATGGACGGCTCACTGGATTTTTCAAGCGAATACGGTAACGGTTCAACATTCACCCTGCAGTTGCACCAGAAAATTAAAAACCACCAGCCGCTGGTAAAAACCGACAACCTGCGTTCAAAATCCGTAATAATTTTTGAACCGCGCCGCCGCAACCGCCGGTTTCTGGCAATTCTGCTAAGCGATTTGGGCATTCAGCCCGAGCTTTGCAGCACTTACACCGAACTTGCTGAAATTTTGAAGAAAAATAAAAAATTCGACTGGGTTTTCTGTTCTTCGCAGTATTTTAACAAGGTTAAGGCAACCATTCACAGCAGCGACAAAAACGTAAAGCTGGCGCTTCTGGCGGATTCAGAATACGATTTTGCGCAAAATAAAGACGTAAAAATGCTTAAAACGCCGCTTTACTGCGTTCCGCTGGCAAATTTGCTGAACGAAAAGCCGAGTTTCAAACACGAAAATGTTTCATTCGATTCGATGGAACAGATTTATTCGCCTGACTTGAAAGTGCTGGTTGTAGACGACAATATCGTAAACCTTAAAGTTGCTACCGGGCTGCTGGAAATTCACGGTGTAAAAGCCGAAACGGCAAACAGCGGTTTTGACGCCATTGAAATTCTTAAAAACCAGAACTTTGACATGATTTTCATGGATCACCTTATGCCGGAAATGGACGGAATTGAAGCGGCGCATGAAATCCGCAAAATGCAGAACAAAAATGCCAAAAGCAGAATCATTGCCCTTACCGCCAACGCAATTAACGGCATGAAAGAAAAGTTTTTGGACGAAGGGTTTGACGACTTTTTGTCCAAACCGATTGAAAACAGCGCTTTAAATACGCTTTTGGCGCGCTGGGTACCGGAAGACAAAATCGAAGATTCGCATTCCGTAAATACCGAAAATGTGGAAAATGTACGGCAAGTTATTGTAATACCGGGAGTTAATACGGCTTTGGGTGTTGAATACGCCGGCAGCAACCTGACCAATTATCTTGACATTCTTTCAAGCTACGTGGTTGACGCCAATTCCAAAATTGAACTTTTAAGCGACGCGCTGCAAAAACAGGATTTGCACCAGTTTACGGTTCACGTTCACGCATTAAAAAGCGCATCGCGTTCAATTGGCGCAGAATATGCGGCAAACCTTGCAGAAAAACTGGAAAAAGCCGGGGCTGCGGGCAACAGCGAATATGTAAAGGAAAATGCCGAAACCTGTTTTGAAATTGTTGAAGAAATCGTTAAGAACATAAACGAATATTTTGAAACCAGCGCCCTTACGGCAAATATTGTTTACGGTGCAAACAGCGCGCAGAATGTCCAGAACGACGGCAAACAGGCCGGAAACAATCAGTATTTTGACCATAAACTTAACGAAATACGCACTTTTGCCGAAAACTTTGACATTTTAACCGTACAAGCAATAGTTGAAGAACTGCAAAAATACGCGTGGTCAGAACAAAACCAGAAGCTGCTGGAAAAAATTGCAAGCGCCACCAGCGTTTACGACTACGATGAAATTGCCAGATTGACGGACAATGCGTAAACTTGCCGGATTTGAACGGCGTGGCTAAATTGCAAAATTGCATGATTTTTGCTAAAATACCGGCGGTCGTTACATTTTCAGCTGATGTTTTGACCGCCTTCACTTTAAGCACATTTAGTAAGCATTCCGGGAAACGCCGGAACGATGCTTTATAGGAGAATATAATGGAAGAAACTTTTTCAGAGACTTTTGAAGCCGCATTGGAAAAAAGCCGCAAACTGGAAGCAGACTTAATTCAAAACCCTGCAAAATATAAAATCTTAACTGGTGACCGCCCTACCGGCAGACTGCACATCGGTCACCTTTTCGGTTCGCTACAGAACCGCGTAAGACTGCAAAATCTTGGTGTACCAACCCGCATCGTAATTGCAGACTATCAGGTTTTAACTGACCACGACAGCTTTGAAAACATTGCGCAATACATTCAGCAGCTTACAATCGACTACATTGCAGCCGGTCTTGACCCTGAAAACGACCGTACCTTTATTTTTCCGCACAGCCACGTGCCGGAATTAAACCAGCTGCTTTTGCCTTTCCTGACTTTGGTAACAATGTCTGAACTTGACCGCAACCCGACCGTAAAGGAAGAAATTCAGGCAGCAGGTTTAAGCCGCATTAACGCCGGTATGTACACTTATCCGGTTCATCAGGCCGCGGACATTCTGTTCTGCAAAGGCACAGTTGTACCGGTTGGCAAAGACCAGCTGCCGCACCTTGAAATTACCAGACAGATTGCCCGCCGTTTTAACGAACGCTACGCTGCAAAACAGTCGGTTTTCCCGGAACCGCAGCCGCTTTTAAGCAAAGCACCAATGATTAAAGGTCTGGACGGCGGACAGAAAATGAGCAAAAGCCGCAATAACGCAATCATGCTTTGCCATACCGAAGACGAAACCGCAAAACTTATCAAGAAAGCAAAAACCGACGGCGAACGCGTAATTACTTACGACCCGGTAAACCGCCCGGAAGTAGCAAACCTTTTGATGCTTATTTCGCTTTGTACCGGCGAAGAACCGCAGGCAATTGCAGATTCTATTGGCGAAGGCGGCGGCGGCATGCTTAAAAACCGCCTGACCGAAGCTTTGAACGAATATCTGCGCCCGCACCGTGCAAAACGCGCCGAGCTTGAACAGAACCCTGAATATATTCAGCAGGTTTTGCGCAAAGGCATTGCCAAAGCCCGTGAAGAAGCAAGCGCAACTCTTGAAGAAGTTCGCCAAGTAATGAACATGGTAATATGATAGAAGAATCAACAAGTTCAACTGAACAAAAAAGCAAGGGCAAAAAATTAAAGCATCTTTTCTGGATTATTCCTTTAGTTTTGTGCCTTTGCTGCGCCGGTGCATTTGCATGGTATGTTTACCAGCAGATGCAGCCGCCGGCACCACAGGCATTAGACGAATCTCAGCAGGCATTTTTGCAGTATGTGCTGGATTCGAAATATCCCGAACCTTTGCTTGGTGCCCTGCCCTACCCGGTAAAACCAGCAAATCTTTTTATTTATGCAAAAGCCGGAATTATTATTGATGCAAGCAACGGCTGCGTGCTTTTTGAAAAAAACGCAGACAATATCATTCCGCCTGCATCAATGACAAAAATTGCAGTAATGTACGTGGTTTTTCAGGCTGTGGCAAACGGCGAAACCAGCCTTGATACCCGCTTTGAGCCGGTACGGCAAGCCTGGGCACGCAATGCGCCGCCTCAGTCTTCGCTGATGGGTTTGGGAGAAAACCAGCTGGTAAGCGTGCACGAATTACTGATGGGTTTGTCGGTTGCGTCGGGTAACGATGCGGCAACGGCCCTTGCGTATCATTTAAGCGGTTCCGTAGAAGCCTTTTGCGAACGCATGAACGCGGAAATGGTAAAACTGGGCTTGAAAAATACCCGTTTTGTAGATGCGTCCGGTTACAGCGAACTGAACACGACTACGCCGCGCGAATTTGCAGCTCTGGCGCGTGCATACATCAGCAAATACCCGGATGCGCTTAAAACTTACCATTCGGCACCAAGTTTCGATTATCCTACAAAAGAAAATTATCCGGCAAATTATACCGGCGGCATTTATACAAAAAAAATGTATGCCAGCAACAAGCTTTTAAATATTGTTGAAGGCTGCGACGGCTTGAAAACCGGCTTTATTTACGAATCGGGCTTTAACATTTCGCTTACGGCAAAGCGCGGCAACACGCGCTTTATCAGCGTAACGATGGGCGGTCCGGGTGTTGGTACGGCAGAAGGTAACCGCTACCGTATTGCCGACGGCAGAAAACTGATGAACTGGGCTTTTGCAAGTTTTGAAACAGCCCCGGCGCAGGAAAAAATTGTTGTTCCGGTAAGGGTATGGCAGGGAACGGAAAACGCGGTTAATTTACTGGAAGCTAAAAACCACGCTTTAACCGTACCAAGCATAAGCGAAAATGCGGCAAGCAAGGTTG
This sequence comes from Treponemataceae bacterium, assembly GCA_024402495.1. Taxonomy (GTDB): domain Bacteria; phylum Spirochaetota; class Spirochaetia; order Treponematales; family Treponemataceae; genus UBA1240. The sequence goes on along the minus strand of JAKSTR010000015.1, from coordinate 16,492 downwards.
TGCGTACCAGCCAGATATGCGACAGCATTGTTGCGCCGGTACAGGCAGGCGACCAGCTGGGCAAAGTGCAGTATTCGGTAGACGGTATCGTACTGGAAGAAATTCCGCTTATTGCCGACCGCACAATTCTGGAAGGCGGAACAGTAAAACGCGCCGCAGATAAAATAGCCCAAAACCTAATTGAAAAAAAATAAACGATTCTTCGATGCATTCATACAAAACATCGTTTATTTCTGCCGGAATGGCGTTCCATGTTCAAGCCGTTTTATTACGACTATGAGGCAAGCAGCCTGAACGATTCTTTTGCGCATTAAACCCGGCGGCGCAGATAATACATACAAAGCAAAAAGCCGCAGACAAAATCTGCGGCTTTTATTTTTTTTTCTGGCTATAAGAACTATCAGGTCAAATGTCGAATCTTAAAGTTGTGTCATCCCAAACTCTTACGATATTTGTCAATGCCAGATGCTGGGCGCAGCCGCCGAAGGCTATCAAGTTCAGCATGTCAAAACAAGTTGCATTTGATAAAAGCGATTCTTTTATCAATTTTTCAAACTCGACATTCGGGTTGTTAACTGAAACGCAAAATCCTAGCGGTGGGAATAGGTTGTTATTTCGTAACCCTGTGCCAGAATTTCGTTAATAAGGCTGTCCAGATATTCGTAAACATAATCCGGGCGTTTTCCCTTGCTTAAGCCAACCTGCAAAGTAATTGTGCAGCCCGGTTTAAGCTGCTTTACTGTCTGTTCAACCAGTTCTGCGGAACTTTTATACATACCCGGCACTCTCACCGCAGTTTCGCTTGTTACCCAGTCCGCCGGAGCAATATTTGGCATTACAAAAGTATAACCGGCTTTTGCGCCCGCCGCATTTATCATGCTGTTGCTAATATAATCCGGCGTATGCCAGATTAAAGACATATCTTTGCCCGTCAAGTCAAAAAATTCATCTTCGTTGCGTGCCAGCCCCTGCAAAATAAAAGCTTCGTCAATATTGTAATTCGGCGAAAGCAAATCAATTGTGCTGAAAAACATAGAACCGCACTGATGACCGCCTGCAACAATTTCCTGCACGCCGGTAGGAAACCTGCGGATAAACTCACCGTTTATAAAGAAAGTTGCCTTTACCCCGTTATCCTGCAAAGTTGCCAGAATGTCGGTCAAACCGTCGTCGTTGTCCAGCGCTTCAAAACACAAGGCAACTTTCGGCTTTTGGGCTTTGTACGCGCCGGTTTCGGTTGCGGCAGGTTCTATAAAAAGCGGCTTGGTAAAAGTATTTTCGGCAACATAGCGCACGTAAATAGCATTTTCAAAATAGCCGTTCTTGCTGTCGTCAATAAAAACGCGCACGCTTTCGTTCTGCACATTGCGTTTCGGGTTCAATTTTTCGCCGCTAATATGCCACAATCCGGTAGACTGGTTAAAAACCAGCGTTTTGCCTGCAACTTCCGCCAGAACATTCTGTCCGCTGGCATTCCAGCCAAAGTTCTGTGCCGAAGACAGAAACAAAACGTGCTGAACCTTTGTGCTGATGTTCCAGCTGCGGATTGTCTGCCAGCCGCCTACAAAAAGCGCCGTATCATTTGCCCACAAATAAGTGTGAACTTTTTCTTCTTTATAAACTTCTACGCTCTGCCAGTTTTTGCAGTTGTAAACAAACAGGCCTTCGTCGCTGGTAAAGGCAATTTTTTCACCATTTGGCGAAATTTTTGGTATGCAGGCATTTTGCGGCAGGGCAAGGGCAGAAACTCCGTAAGTAGAACTGCCGTTTGCAAGCACGGTTCTGTTCATTTTGAACGCAATTGCATTTGTCCTGCCGTTCAAAAGCTGGGTTGCCCAAATAATCGGCAGATTTTCGCTGGTCCAGAAAACCTGCACACTGCTTACCTGATTTGGCAGGCTTACGAAAGGCGCAACAAAGGCATTTTTCCCGTTTGCCCCGGAATCAATCTGCAAAAGCCACAGATTGCTGTTGTTCTGCACGTACAAAACGGCTTTACCGGTTTTATCAAACCAGAAACTGTCGCGCTTGTTGTCAAAAATTGCAGGCAAACTGCCAATGCGCTTGCCGCTGCCCACCACATTTGCATAAAGCGAACGAGTATAAAGTTCAGTTTTGGGCAAGGCAAACAGATCTTTGCCCTGGGCAATAATCAAATCGCCGTTTTCGCACCAGTAAACGTTGTTTATTGTACCTTCGCCCAAAGTGCGGAACTGTTCGCCGATACGGGCAGATTCAAAAAACATATTCGGCTGGGCAAAAAGAATTTTCCCCTGATTCTGATACACAAAAAAGCTTGAATCGTAAGCCCATTTTACGGGAACAACCTTTGTGTCAAAGGGCACGTTTTCAGCAATTACCGTCTGAATGGAATTTTCTTCATCAATTAAAAGCAGCTCTGCATAAGCCGGGCTGGTTTTGCGCAAAACGGCGGTGTATTTTCCGTTCGGGCTAACCTGCATAACTGCCGGCGGATTGTAGGAAAGCGGCTTGCCGTTTTCAAAAATCGGCGTGCGGCTTGTCCATTTGATGGCGTTGTTTTCGGCACTAAAACGCGCCGTACCAAACCAGTTGCGGATTTGCAGGGTTTTGCCTTCTTCCAAAAGTTCCATGGCTTCGGGGAAACATGAAAGAATGCGCACGTTCGTACCGTCGCAGGAAGCGGTAAAAAGCGCGTCGTACTGCGGAACCCATGGCGTTGCAGCACTTGCCGAAAAAAGCAGTGTATTTTTTGCGTTTAAGTCCAGATTATCAAAATGAATTACCGCCCAAACCGGACAGGCAATTAAAAACAGGCACATAAAGCACAAAGTTTTTAGCAAAATTCCAAAATTATGATTTTTCACGTTTTTTCTCCATTCTTCTTTTGGTTGAAAACTTTTTAAAGAAAGACCTGAAATTTTGAAAATTCCAGAGCCTTCCTTCATATAAAATATACAAAACCGCTATTTCAATATTTCAAACGGGTCTATCAGCTTGCCGTTTTTGTAAACCGTAAAGTGCAGGTGCGAACCAGTACTGTAGCCGGTTGAACCCATCAATCCGATTTTTGCGCCCTGACTTACTTTCTGCCCCTGCTTTACGCCGGTTGAATACAGATGCGCATAAAGGGTCTGGTAACCGCCGGCGTGGGTAATAACAATATAATTTCCGTAAACCCGGCTGGTGCTTACAACAGAAACCGTACCGTCGCTTGAAGCATAAATTGGTGTTTTCAGCGGTGCCGCCATATCAATGCCGGTATGGCTGGTCGTAACGCCGGTAAACGGGTCTGCGCGCTTGCCGAAACGGCTGGTTAAACGCCAGCTGTCTTTTACCGGACAAATGTACAATTCGCCCAAAGCGCGCTTCAGTTCGTCGCCCTGCATTTTTGCGCCCGGTACAAAAAGTTTCTGTCCGGCGGTTAATGCAGAACTTTCCAGATCGTTTACGTCTATCAGCTGTTCAATTGAAATATTATAGTCTGCCGCAATTTTTTCTATGCTGTCGCCTTTTGCAACGGTATAAAACATTCCGTCAAGCGAAGGCACAACCAGAGTTTTTCCAGCCTGCAAACGCTTGGCGTTGGCAATGTTATTTGCCGCAATAATCGTAGAAACATTAGTCAGACCAAATTTCTGGCAAATAACAGAAACGCTGTCGTTGGGTTTTACCACGTAGTTTTTAAAAGTTACCGGTTCGGTATAGGCAAATTCCTGCGGAATTGCAGAAATAATATTGCCGTTTTCGTCTACAACAACTTCTTCACCCTGAGTAAAAATAAAATTGCTCATCGCATCGTCCAAAATCTGGTCGTCAAAACTGCGGCTTACTTCCAGATTTACAGGCTCTGCAAAAAAATATTCTATATAATCAAGATAATCTGCTGCCTGCATGCCGGCGTAAACAATTACGCTTATCACCGCAAGGGCGGCAAGAAAGGCAAAAACGTTTAAAGTATGGCTTTTTACAAAATCAAGCGCATTCTGCCCTAAGGCAAAACCATCGCCGCCCTGCTTTACCGAACCCGGGGCAAAAGTTGCCGCCGCGCCGGAGCCGCTGTAATAGTCAAAACTGGGCACAGAAAAAGAAGGTGTATAACTGTCTGTTCTTTCAGCCTTAAAATGCCGTCTGGCGCCGGCTTTTACGCCGCTTTTATACGCCGGTTTATAGCCTGTGCGCGGCAAAATATTTTTGCGCGGCTTTGCAGCAGGCTGTGGCTGGTTAAACGAATAAATTTCCATACATTGTTTATCGGTCTGCAAAAGCCCAAGGTTAATAAAACCATGCTAAAAGCGCACTAAATTTTATTCTGTCCTGTACAGTTCAGCTTTGCATTTTTACAGGATTTTGATTTTCAGCCTTTTCAGCCGGGTGAAAAGCCGTGCCATGAAGAATCCGGTTCAGAACCCGTTCGGTTTTAAAATCATATTTTTGGGCGGCAGGATTTTTCAATTTTTCAATAACGCGCAATAATCACAATAATAATAGAAGAAAATTGCAGATTTTGATAAACTGTCTTTTACCTATGAAATTCAGCCGCTGTTTAATACTCGGACTTTTAGCCGGTATTTTTCTAAAACTATTCGTTTTCGACATTCGCAAAATTGAAGGCGTTTCCATGCTGCCGACTTTAAAAACCGGTAGCCTTATAATAGAAAACAAACTTGCCTACGGCATAATAAAACCCTTTTCTTCTACGTTTTTTGTACAATGGAAAGAACCAAAAACTGACGATATAGTTTTATATGTGCAGAACGGTCACGTGGTAATAAAACGCTGCGTTGCCGTAGCAAACCAGAGTATGGAATTTTCTGAAGAATCGGGGTATATTCTAAAAGTGAACGGCAAAAATATTCCTTTAACCAGCGAACAGTTTCATAAAATGCAACATTCTCACCAAGTTCCGGAAGGAATGATTTTAGCTGTCGGCGACAATTACGAAGAATCTGTCGATTCGCGCGAATACGGTTTTGTCAGTACCGCAAATGTTTTAAGCAAGGCGGTCTGCAAATGACAACCGACGCATTCTATTCAGAACCGCCAAAAAGAGATTCCGGCGAACGCGGATTTATCGGGTGGCTGAAATCCAAAACGACAAACGGCTTTTATTCTACAGGAAGACTTTTATTTTTCACCATCATCATGACCGCAGGCATTGGCGCGATTATGGCAAAATTTGCATCCCTCATGTTTCAGCCTGCGCAGCCCACCGCGGTAGAAACCCAAATCCGCGAACGCGGTTCAATTTTAGACCGAAACGGTAAAGTTCTTGCCATTCAAACCAAGGTTTACAATCTTGGCGTAGATCCAAAAAAACTGCGCGAAGAAAACTACGATATTTTTGCCCAGATTTTAAGCCCGATTATCGGAATTGAAAGCCGGGAAATTTCGGATAAGCTGAAGGCGACCACCAACAGTTTCACTTACATTAAAAAGAAAATTTCACAAAGCGAAGCCGATGACGTGCTTGCAGCGGTTGCCGCGGCAAATATTCACGGCATAAGGCTTGAAGAAACCACTACCCGCGCCTACCCCGAAAACAGCATGGCGGCGCAGCTAATCGGTTTTGTCGGCAGCGATAACACCGGGCTTGCCGGTATTGAACACAGCCTTGATTCTACTCTGGCGCCGCCGCAGAACAGCAAGCTTATAAACGACTACGGCAACAATGTTCTGCTTACAATTGACAGCAACCTTCAGTACAAGCTTGAACAGCTTGCAAAAAGCGCCATGGAAACGACTCAGGCAGAAAGCATGATGCTGCTTGCCGCAGAAGCAAAAACCGGCGAAATATTGACTTACATCAGTTTGCCGTCGCCAAACCTTAACGAATACCCAAGTTCAACGGAAGCCCAGCGTTTAAACCGCCCGATCGGATATTCCTACGAACCGGGTTCTGTTTTTAAGATTTTTTCCGTTGCTTCGTTTCTGGATGCGGGGGTTATCAGCCCGGATGAAAAATTTGTATGCGACGGCGTATTTGAAGTGCGCACCAAAGGCGAAGTTGTACGCATAAACTGTCTTGACCATCACGGCACTTTAACCGCCCGTGAAGCCTTGAAATATTCCTGCAACGACGCACTGGCGCAAATGAGCCAGAAAATCAACGCAGAATATTTTCTTGCCCAGATTCATAATCTGGGGTTCGGTTCTATTCCCGAAATTGAACTTGAAGGAAAATCCGCCGGTTCCGTAAAAGATACGCAGGACAAATTCTGGTCGGCACGTTCAAAACCGACTATTGCAATCGGGCAGGAAATCAGTGTTACCGCAGTACAGATGGTACAGGCGGCAACAGCCCTGGCAAACGGCGGCGTGCCTGTGCCGTTAACGGTAGTTTCTAAAATTGTTGATAAAGAAGACAACGTAATTTACCAGCACGTGCCAAAACCAATGCCGCAAATCATAAAGAAATCTACCGCGGACTATGTTTTAAGCTGCATGGAAACCACTGCCAAAAGCGGAACGGGAAGCCGCGCAAACATCAGCGACATAAACATCGGCGTTAAAACCGGTACGGCGCAAATGCTGGACGAAGTGCACGGCGGCTACAGCAGCACCGACTTCCTTTCAAGCTGCATTTCGGTTTTCCCGATTGAAGACCCTGAGATAATTCTTTATATCGTAATTACAAAGGCAAAAGGCGAAACCTACGGCGGACGCATCGTTGCGCCTATCATACACGACGCAGCGAACGTAATAATCGACTATCTGGGCATGCAACGCGACCGGGCAATTTCCATAAATCACCCGGGTAAAATTACCATACCGCAGGACCGCCCGGTTGCAATTGCAACCTACATGCCCGATTTGACAGGCTACCCCAAACGCCTGCTAACGCCGCTTTTAAGCCGCACCGACCTGCAGATAACAATAAAAGGCGACGGCTGGGTTGTTTCCCAGAATCCGCCGCCCGGCACACCCGTTACGGAGAACATGGCAATTGAACTCACTCTTGAATAAAAACCTTGAACTTTTGCAGAAACGTTTTGCTGACCTTTATGCAGAACTTGCAACGCTTAAAGAAGTTTTGGGCTGCGAAATAAACCAGATTGAAATTGCCGGTCTTGAAAAAATCTGCGGCGTGACGGTAAGCCAAAGCAAAACCGGTCTGCCCGTTGCCGTATTTGACCAGAAACCCCTTCATTCGGCATACGACCCGCAGAAAGAAGCCGCACGCCTTATAAACGATGAAAATATCAGGCAAAAAGATGCAGCGGTTTTTATGGGTTTCGGGCTTGGTTACGGCGCAATTAAATTTGCAAAAACTTTTCAGAATAAAAGCCTTGTTTTAATAGAATGCGACCCCGTGCGCCTGCTTCTGGCGCTGAGCCTTGCAGACTGGACGCCGGTTTTTGAACAGAATTCCTGCGTGCTGCTTCTTGCCGCGCCCCAGCAAAGCGTAATTGCAATTTTAGAAAGAATCGGCATAGAAAACTGCCATTTTATATTGAACAAAAACCAGATTGCGCATAACGCTCAGTATTTTAATGCCCTGCAGGAACTTATTCAGCGCAACAAGCAGAAAAAAGAAATAAATCAGGCAACGCTGGACAAATTTTCGCTTTTGTGGCTGCGAAATATGTGCCGGAACCTGCCTGCGGCAAAAAAACTGGACGGCGTAAGCAAGTTCTTTGGTAAATTTGCCAGCCTCGATGCCTGCGTAATTGCCGCCGGTCCAAGCCTAGACCAGTTTCTGCCGGTATTGCCGCAAATTCACCGGCGCTGTCTGACCGTCTGCGTTGATACAGCCCTAAAAGCCTGCCTGAAAGCCGGCGTAGAACCCGATTTTATCGTTGTATGCGACCCCCAATACTGGAACTTGCGCCATCTGGACAACCTGAAAGCGCCGAGCAGCGTATTAATCACCGAACTGGCATCTTTTCCGCCGGTTTTCCGCTTTGAATGCAAGGAAATCGTTTTATGTTCTTCGCTTTACCCGCTTGGCAAGTTTATAGAAAAGCGCACCGAAAATCGCGGCGAACTTGGCGCAGGCGGTTCGGTTGTAACAACCGCGTGGGATTTTGCCCGGCTTTGCGGCTGCAAAAATATTTTCATGACTGGGCTTGATTTAAGTTTTCCGCAGAACAAAACCCATTTTAAGGGCAGCACGTTTGAAGAACGTTCCCACAGGCTTAGCAGCCGCCTGAAGCCTGCCGAAACCGACGCTTTCAACGCGCTTTACGGCGCTTTTCCGTATTATGCGGACGACAACGCAGGCGGCAAAGTGCTGAGCGACCAGCGCATGGCTCTTTATGCATGGTGGTTTGAAAGCAAATGTGCCGAATTTGGCAAAACCTGCACAACCTTTAACATGCAGAAATACGGCATAAAAATTCCGGGCATGCCTTACGCGCCGGCAGAAGAAATTTTAGCCAGACCGGAAACCTTAAAAGAAAAGCAGGCTGTAAAACTTTCAATTGAAAAAAGCGAAAGCGAAAAAATTGCCCAAATTGAAGAACGCAGTAAAAATTTTGACCGCGCCATAAACGAAGCCGCCCAAATGCTGAAAAGCATTCTGGTAAACGCCCAAAATGCGCGCACCATTTGCAGCGATGCGCTAGCCGGTAAAATGCGCGGCGACCTTGCCGCCCAAAAACTTGCCCAGATAGACCAGAATATTTTAAAAAATCAGGCGGCAGAACTTGCATCGCTGGTTTTTCCCACAGAAAAGAAACTTGAAAAACTTTGCGCCAATGCCAGAAATCCGCTGGAAAAATCAAAAATCATCTACGAAGAAATTATCCGTTCCGTAAAAACCCATTTGCAGTTTTTAGGCGCATAATTTTTGTAGTAACGGACGCCGCGCAGGCGTCTTTGTTTTTTTCCGCTTTTTACAGTTTCAAAAAAAAATTCAAAATTTATAAAAATTTTTCTAAAGCCAAAAACTACACAACCGATACATAAAATGTACGGCATATATCGACGGTTTTTGACATCCAGACGGCGATAAATGACGTGGTCTATAGCGGTAGACCTTAGCTGAAAAAGAACTGTGAACTTTTTCAGCTTCTTTTTTTTTTAAAGGAACAGGTCGTTTTTAATTTTCAATTTGAATTTGAAAAAAAAGAAAACGGCTTTTTGCAATATGGAAAAAAAACTGATTATCGGTCTTTGCGGGCCAATGGCTTCCGGCAAAAATCTTGCCGCCGGCATCTTGCAGAATATGGGCTTTGCCTGCATTGACGCCGACCTTGCCGGACACCAGGCGCTGGAAAATTGCAAGGATTTGGTTTTGCAAGCTTTTAAGCAGGATGCGGAGCAGGCAAACATTCCGCTTGTAGACGGCGACGGAAAAATTATACGCAAAAATCTTGGCAAAATTGTTTTTTCTTCGCCGGAAAAACTAAAAAAGCACGAAGAAATTGTGCACGGCGAAATTAACCGTCTTATGGAAGATTTTTTGCAGCAGAACAGCAGCAAAAACCGGGTTTTGAACGCTACGGTTTTGTACAAAGTTCCGCTTATACACAAATGCGACTTTGTAATTTTTATTACCGCGCCTTTTCTGCTGCGGCTTTACCGTGCCCGCCGCCGTGACAAGGCAAAAATTAAAGATCTTTTAAAAAGATTTTACGCACAAAAAGATTTATATGCTCAATATCGTTCTCAAAATGTCGATATATACAAAGTATCAAACTGTTTAAGTGCCGGGCATTTGCAAAAAAAGCTGAATGCTTTGCTGAAAAACAAGGTTTGAAACCGAAATTAAGGAAGAATTTTATGGAACAAAAACAAACTTTATGGATTCTCGCAGCTGCCGGTGTATTTTTGTGCGTCGTTATTGGTGCTGCCCTTATTTTATATCGCCCAATGACAAAAGCCCCTGATATTGCAAATGTTTCAAACCAAAGTTCGCAGGTTTACACAAACCCAAGTTCTGCAACTATTGCAGACCCGGCTTCGCAGGGCATGAGCGCAACTGCACCGGACGGAACTTTGCAGGGTGCGGCGGCAGACGGCACTATTGATTTGGGTAACCTTGCTTTTGACAACACCCAGAACAGTTTGAACAGCACAAGCACTCCGGCACCGGTTGTTGGAAACGCTAACGAAATTGCCGTAACAAAACCGGCTACTACGGTTGTAAATAATACTCCGGCACCAGCCGCCAGCGAAGTTGTTATTTCTACCCCAAAAGCGCCTGCAGGCGGCACAAGTACAACAGCAACTGGTGCAAGTACATCAGGCACTCCAAAAGCCAGCACAAATACCAGTACCAAAACTGAAACCGTAACAGAATACTGGGTTCAGGCAGGTTCTTTTTCGGGCAGAAGCTACGCTGAAAACGCACAGGACATTATTTCCAGCTACAAAATTGAAAGCGAAATATTTACAAAAGAAGTAAACGGTAAAACCATGTACCGCGTGCGCATCGGACCGTACCGCACCCACACCGAAGCTGATTACTGGATGACGGTTATTCAGTCTGACCCGCTGTTTAAGGACGCGTACATTACAGAAGTAAAAACTAAAAAATAGTTTTTAACAGAAAATATAATACGACGAAACCAAGGCGAGCTGACACTAAGCTTATAGCTTCGTCGTATTCATGGTTTGCCGTAAACCACAAATTACAAAAAGCGACTGGATTTATATTCCGGCCGCTTTATTTTTTTTAATGAATGATTAGGATTTTTCTGCTTTTCGGTTTATGGAAAGAGATTTTTAATTTACGTGCGGCAGCCGCACCTTTACAGCTTTTTTATCCTGAAAATATTTCAAAGTTAAAATCTTGTTAAAATTTCTTCAATTTTTAAACTTTTTGACGCATTTTTTACTTTTCAGCCAATGTATTTTGCATGGCAGCTAAAGGAGTAAAAAATGGCAAACGAAATAACAGTTTACGGCAGCGATGAAATTAAAGAAAGAATTTTAACAGTAAGAAACCAGCAGGTAATGATAGACCGTGATTTGGCAGAACTTTATGGCGTTGAAACCAAACGACTGAATGAACAAGTTAAGCGAAACATCGAACGGTTTCCGGCAAATTTTATGTTTCAGCTTAACGAAAATGAAAAAGAAGAACTGGTCGCAATTTGCGACCGGTTTGCAGTACTGAAACATTCTTCTTACAACCCGTACGCTTTTACGGAACAGGGCGTGGCAATGCTTAGTGCAGTGCTAAAAAGCGAAACCGCCGTAAAAACCAGCATAATGATTATGGATGCCTTCGTTTCAATGCGGCATTTCCTTTTGTCCAATGAAAGAATTTTTGTAGAACTGGATTTTCTAAAAAAGCATTTTATAGAAACTGCCATTCACCAGAAAGAATCTGACAAAAAGATTGATGAACTTTTTACGCTGATGGATAAATACAGAATTGAAGAAAAACAGGGTATTTTCTTTCAGGGGCAGATTTTTGATGCTTATGCAAAATTTGAAAGTTTCATACAGGCTGCAAAAAATGAAATAATTCTGATTGACGCTTACATTGATTTGACGGTTCTGGAACGATTTGCCAAAAAGAAAAGCGGCGTAACCGTTAAAATTTATACGGATGCAAAAACCAGAATAACAAATCTTGACATTCAGAAATTCAATTCCCAGTATCCGGCTTTGTCTTTGCATTTTACATCTGCAATGCACGACAGATTTTTGATTATTGACGGTTCTGTTTTGTATCACATCGGTGCCAGCCTTAAAGATCTGGGCAAAAAATGCTTTGCATTTGAAATTCTGGATTCCAGCCTTATTCCAGCTGTTATAGCCAGCCTGTAAATTTTTCAAGCTGAAAAATATCAGCTGTAACAATCGTACAAAGCCAAATTGAACAGTAAAGTTAAAATCTTGTTAAAATTTCTTCAATTTTTAAACTTTTTGACGCATTTTTTGCTTTTTGCGCAAAGTTCTATTTATGCGGTTAAGGAAAGTTTTTTATAAAAAATATTTTACTGTTTTCGGGCTTGTTATTTTGGCTGCTTTTGCAAGCGGACAAACAGCCGTTACTTTTTCAAGCCAGGCAAAGGCAACGAACAAATCTTTTGCAATTACAAGCGCAGCTTCGGTTTTTTCGCCTTTTGCAGATTTTAGCGCGGCGGCACAGGTGCAGAAAGTCAGCAAAATCAAAACGGCTTCGTTTATTTTAAAACCCGTGCCGAATTTGCAAATTGGCTTTGGCAATTTAAGCTTTTACGGCGCGGGCAAATACGCGCAAAATCCGGTTCTGTCCGTGCCGGCGGCAATCAGCGGTTTTTCCATCGGGCAAAAAGGTTTTGCTATGGCGCTAAGCGGCGCAAGTACCAGCCAAAACACGCCTTTCAGCGCGGCAATACTTGCAAAATACAGCGGTTTTACGTTTTATTGCGGCTGCAAATTTTTGCCCAGCAATATAATAGAAGAAAACGAACAGGATTTAGACAAAAATATTTTTTTGCCGTGGCAAAAAAGCATTTTTACCGGAATCGGAAACAACATAAAAGATACGGTTCACGGAGGTTGTCCAAACGGCGGCAATATTTTTCAGTTATCCGGTTTTGATACCCATTATTTTGCAGGTGCAGATTACGCGCCGCCCAAAACCCGTATGCTTTTCAGTTTGCAGGCAGGCGAATTTGTTTTGCGCGGCAAAAGCACTACCCGCTGGTGGCTTACAACGCCGTATTTCGTGCCGCAAAAAATTAATTTTGCCGTCGGTCAATTTTTTTACACCGGCGAAAAACTGCGGATTTTTTTGAACGGCGGCGCAAGCACAAGTCCCTACACCACGCCACGTTTTTTTACCAGCAGCCGGGTTCAATTAAACGGCAGGAAAATGCAAACCGAATGCGGCACGTTTTTGAGCCAGAAAGATTTTGTTACTGCAAACGGCGCTTTTTTGCACAAAACGGCAATTTTTTATTTTCATCCGCAAATAAAACCGGCAAAACTGCCAAACGGGCTGGGAAAAATAAGCTGCGGCGCGACAGTCAGTTTTGGGCAGAATTATAGTACCGAAAGAAATGCAGAAGAAAACTGGACGGCGAACTATAATTTTGCACTGCTTTACCAGAACGATTATTTTAAAATCAAGCCTTCCATAAAGATCCAAAACCCTTTCAGTTTTCAGCAGGCAAAAAACCGGATGTTTTGCCGTGCCTTTACATTTGGCGACGAAACCCAGTTTGACCAGAACATTGATTTTACCTTTACGCGCAATATTTTTGAAAAAGACCAGCAGTTTTCAATTGCCGCAGGTTACAAATTTTTTCCATTAAATAAAAACAAAACTGAAAATGACGACCAGTTTTCGGTAACGGCAAAAACTTATCTGAAAATCGGCGACAATTTAAGCTTCAATTTTTCGCACGGCGCAAATTTTAAGCAATATAATGGCAGTTTTTATTTATATTCTGCAAAAACCGGCGCAAATGCAAAGTTTTCCATAAACCAAAACGCATATAATTTTGCAGTTTCGTTAGGTTTTTCACACAACCAGAACTTACAAAATGCGTCCAGTTCGTCTACAATTTTCAATTGTGGTGTTACATTCCGCATTAAACCGTAAAAAAGCGTAATTCATGCACCAAACGTCTTGAAAGGATTTTTGGTTTTTGTTATGCTTTCAGAACACATTCTGTAAACTAGTGCAGACGCCAACGTTTTGCACAAAACATAATTGAGAGGTATGTCAGTATGGATATTTCCAAAATGAGGAATATCGGTATCAGCGCCCACATTGACTCGGGAAAAACAACCCTGTCAGAACGTATCCTTTTTTATTGCGATAAAATTCACGCTATTCACGAAGTTCGCGGTAAGGATGGTGTCGGTGCTGTAATGGATAACATGGAACTGGAACGCGAACGCGGTATTACAATCCAGTCAGCATCAACACAGGTACAGTGGAAAGACCACATTTTTAACGTTATCGACACCCCAGGTCACGTTGACTTTACAGTTGAAGTAGAACGCTCACTCCGCGTTCTCGATGGTGCAATTCTTGTTTTGTGTTCAGTTGGTGGTGTTCAGTCACAGTCTATTACCGTTGACCGCCAGCTTAAACGCTACCACGTTCCGCGCATTGCATTTGTTAACAAATGTGACCGCACCGGTGCAAACCCATTCAAAGTACGCATGCAGCTTCGCGAAAAACTGGGATTGAACGCTTACATGATGGAAATCCCGATTGGTCTTGAAGACAAGCTTGAAGGTGTAGTTGACCTTATTACCATGAAGGCAATTTACTTTGAAGGCGAAAGCGGTACAGATCTCCGCTATGCAGAAATTCCTGCTCACTTGCAGGCTGATGCTGAAAAATACCGCGAAGAACTTCTTGACGCTGCTTCTAACTTCAGCGACGATTTGATGGAAGCTTTGCTTGGTGAAGGCGAAGTTACAGAAGATATGATTAATGCTGCAATCCGCAAAGGTACTCTGGCAGAACAGTTTGTACCTGTTTTCCTGGGTTCAGCTTACAAAAACAAAGGTATTCAGCCTTTGCTTGATGGTGTTGTTAAATATCTTCCTAACCCGTCAGAAGTTAAGAACTATGCTCTTGACCTTGACAAAAACGAAGAAAAAGTTGAACTTACTTCAAATGCAAACGATCCTTGTGTTTCACTTGGTTTTAAACTTGAAGACGGTCAGTATGGTCAGTTGACATACGTTCGCGTTTACCAGGGTTGTATCAAGAAAGGTGAAGAACTTTACAACACACGTTCACGCAAAAAGTTCAAAGTTGGCCGCTTGGTTCGCATGAACTCAGCATCAATGGAAGATATTAACGAAGGTGTACCAGGCGATATCGTTGCTTTGTTCGGTGTTGACTGTGCATCAGGTGATACATTCTGTAGCGGCGGTTTGAACTACGCAATGACTTCTATGTTCGTTCCGAACCCTGTTATTTCTTTGTCTATTACACCAAAAGACAAAAAAGCCGCAGACCAGATGGCTAAAGCCCTTAACCGCTTTACCAAAGAAGACCCGACATTCCAGACCTATGTTGATCCTGAATCAAACCAGACAATCATCAAAGGTATGGGTGAGCTTCACCTTGACGTTTACGTTGAACGTATGCGCCGCGAATACAACTGTGATGTTGAAACTGGTATGCCACAGGTTGCTTACCGCGAAACAATCACACAGCAGGCAGACTTCAACTATACACACAAAAAACAGACTGGTGGTTCTGGTCAGTATGGTCGCGTAGCAGGTTTCATGGAACCAATCAGCGACAAAGATTACGAATTTGTAGATAACATCAAGGGTGGTGCAATTCCTAACGAATACATCCCGTCTTGTGACAAAGGTTTCCGTGCTTCTTTGACAAAAGGTTCTTTGATCGGATTCCCTATCGTAGGTGTTAAATGTACCATTAACGATGGTCAGTTCCACCCGGTTGACTCTTCAGACATTGCATTCCAGGTTGCTGCACAGGGTGCTTTCCGCGAAGCTTACGCAAAAGCAAAACCATGTATCATGGAACCAATCATGAAGGTTTCTATTGAAGGTCCTACAGAATTCCAGGGAAATATTTTTGGCGCAATCAACCAAAGACGTGGTATAATTGTTTCATCTAACGAAGATGGCAATTTCTCACGTGTTGAAGCAGAAGTTCCACTTAGTGAAATGTTCGGATTCTCTACAGTTCTCCGCTCACTCACACAGGGAAAAGCTGAATTCTCTATGGAATTTGAAAAATACGGAAAAGTTCCAAACGCAATTTCTGAAAAACTGATTTCTGACTATCAGGAGAAAAAACGCAAGGAACAGCAGGGAAAATAAGCCAATTTTGCCGTGCTTTAATGCACGGCAAATAGTTTCCATGCTCGGCTTTTTGCCGAATTTAACAGGAGTTATCGATGGTAAAACAGGAACTTATTGACCGCAGCCCAGTGCGTTTTTTTGAAAAAGCTTTGAATGGCGGTCTTAAGGCTGGTGAAATTGGTGTTTTGGCTTCTAAAAAAGGCGTTGGTAAAACATCTGTTCTTGTACAGCTTGGTCTTGACGGACTTCTTCAGGGTAAACAGGTTGTACACGTTTCTTTTGACCAGCACGCTTCATATATTATGACTTGGTATGAAGACATTTTTTCTGAAATTTCTAAGAAAAAACGTCTTGAACAGGCTGAAGATGTAAAAGACGAACTGGTACGCAACCGCGTTGTTTTGAACTTTAACCAGGACACAGTTTCTACATCACAGATTGTTGCAACTTTGAAAGCTCTTGCACAGGGCGGAATCAAGGCTGATTACCTTGTTATTGACGGTCTTGATTTTTCTAAACGTTCAAACGCAGACTTTGAAGAAGTAAAAGCTTTTGCAAAAGAATCTGGCATTGTTGTTTGGTACAGCTGCAACTCAGACGGTACAGAACTTAAAGACATTTTTGATGCTGAACGCGCAAAATTGTTCGACAGTGTAATTCTTTTTGAAACAAAACCAGACTGCACACAGTTAAGAATTCTTAAAGTACGCGAAGAAAACGTTACTGATGCAAATCTTAAACTTGATCCTAAAACTTTGCTTATTGCAGAAAAATAAGTTTTTTGAACTAGTTTAGTCACGGCGCCCTCCTTATACCGGAGGGC
>JAKSTR010000149.1 GCA_024402495.1 Treponemataceae bacterium | reverse complement strand
ATTGTCATTCCGAACTTGTTTCGGAATCCAATAAAAAACGCATTTACACATCTGACAAAACATTCATTGAAGCAAAAAACATCAACGGTTATTTGATTGATGCGGAAAATATATTTATTGAAAAGCGAACTTCGCCGATTTGCAATGTGCCTGAAATGATTCGAGGAAGTTCTCCTATTGACGATGGAAATTTATTGTTAACAGCAGAAGAAAAAGAATTGTACCTAAAACAAGAACCTCAAGGTGAAAAATTTTTAAGACCTTTTATGATGGGAAAAGATTTTATTGATAGAAAACCTCGTTATTGTTTTTGGTTGCTTAATGCAAATCCATCTGAAATAAAAAAATGTAATCTTTTATTAAAACGAGTTGATAATGTCAAACAATTTAGATTAGCTAGTACAAAAGAAGCAACACGAAAAATAGCAGAAACTCCTTCAATTTTTGGTGAAATTAGAGAATGTAAAACTTCTTATATTGCAATACCCAAAGTTACTTCAGAAAGAAGAAGATATATTCCCATTGATTATTTGCCAACTGAAATTTTAGCTGGAGACAAACTTTTTCAAATGCCGGAAGCTTCATTGTATGATTTTGGAATTCTTACATCCAATGTACATAATGCCTGGATGAGAGCAGTATGCGGACGATTAAAGAGTGATTACAGCTATTCAAACACAATCGTCTATAACAACTTCCCGTGGTGTTCTCCAACAGCCGAACAAAAAGCCAAAATAGAACAGACCGCACAGGCAATTTTAGACGCCCGTGCAAAATACCCTGACTGTTCCCTTGCCGACCTTTACGACGAAACCGTAATGCCGCCGGATTTGCGCAAAGCCCATCAGGAAAACGACAAAGTCGTAATGCAGGCCTACGGTTTCAGCCCCAAAATCACCGAAAGCGAATGCGTCGCCGAACTTTTCAAGCTGTATGAACAGTTGACGGAGAAAGGAAAGTAACATATATTAAAAAAGGAAACGCACCTAACAACCTTAGGTCTGCTTCCACTGAAGGTTTTGGTCAAAAGACCGTTTCGCCGTTCAATAGTGTTCCAGACTTTGAACGGCTATTTTTTTACTCTTTACTTTTTCAGGTAAGTGAGCAAAGCGATTATTAACATAGCAATAGAAATTACTAAAGAAATAATTTCATAAAGAGTCATATCGCAAGCCCCCAAAAGTCAGATTTCCGAAAAATCGGATTGAAGTTTGGGAAACAGCCGTCAGTCATTAAGTGCGTATGCTTAAAAAAGCATGACTTTATTATCGGAAAAAGATTCGATTCTGTTAACATTCCCCACAGTATTGATACCTGTAAAAATAACCGAAAGCGAATGCGTAGCCGAACTTTTCAAGCTGTATGAACAGTTGACGGAGAAAGGAAAGTAACATATATTAAAAAAGGAAACGCACCTAACAACCTTAGGTCTGCTTCCACATTGTTTATTTGCAAAAAGCCGTTCTAAAAAGTGGTCAGACTTTGAACGGCTTTATTTTTCTCTATGTCTAAAAGGCAAAAAGAGACTTGCGTTTAAAAAGCTGGATAACCAAGCAAAAAGATGATTATCGCAAGAATCAAAACGATTACAATCTTTTTCATACGCTTTTGTCTCCCTTCTCGAAGTGTCGAGTTTGGGAAACAGCCGTCAGTCATTAAGTGCGTATGCTTAAAAAAGCATGACTTTATTATCGGAAAAAGATTCGATTCTGTTAACATTCCCCACAGTATTGATACCTGTAAAAATAACCGAAAGCGAATGCCGCCCAGCTTTCAGGCTGATATAAAATTCCTGCCATTGGGGCAGAGCAGTGGCGGAGCGTATTGAACCTTCCGGGGCATTTCTCTTTTATGTAAATATTTACCGTATTTTATTCGTGTTGAATTTTATCATTAAAATATCTACAATAAATTATGGAATACAGCAAAGAAGACATTCTTAAATATGTAAAGGAAAACAACATCCGTTTTATTCGTTTGCAGTTTACGGACATTTTAGGTTCACTTAAAAATGTTGCAATAACTGCAAGTCAATTAGAAAAAGCCTTAGACAATCAGTGCATGTTCGACGGTTCTTCAATTGAAGGTTTTGTTCGCATTGAAGAATCTGATATGAAACTGCACCCGGATTTAAAAAGTTTCGTTCCTTTTCCGTGGCGAAAGGCGCCGGATAACGTTGCACGCTTGATTTGCGATGTTTACAAACACGACGGCACGCCATTTGAAGGCTCTCCGCGGCAGGTTCTTAAAAACGTATTGGACGACGCCCTTAAACTGGGTTACACATTCAACGTTGGCCCGGAATGCGAGTTTTTCCTGTTCCGGAAAGACGACGAAGGCAAACCAACCTTAAAAACATTTGACGATGCCGGTTATTTTGATATGGGACCGGTAGATCCGGGCGAAGACGTGCGCCGCGACATTGTTTTGACCCTTGAACAGATGGGTTTTGAAATTGAAGCTTCGCACCACGAATGTGCCCGCGGTCAGCACGAAATTGACTTTAAATACGGCGATGCCTTAACCACTGCCGACAAAGTTATTACATTCAAGCTTGCCGTAAAAACCATTGCAAACATGCACGGTCTGCACGCAACTTTTATGCCTAAACCGATTTTTGGCATTGCCGGAAGCGGTATGCACCTTAATCTTTCAATGTCTAAAGATGGCAAAAATGTATTTTACGATGAAAACGACAAAAACGGTCTTAGCCAGATTGCATACAGCTTTATTGCCGGCATTATGGAACACGTAAAAGGCATTACCGCAATTACAAATCCGCTGGTAAACTCTTACAAGCGCCTTGTGCCGGAGTTTGAAGCGCCGGTTTATATCGCGTGGTCTGCACAAAACCGCAGTCCGCTTATCCGCGTACCGGCAGCCCGGGGCAACGGCACTCGCATAGAACTGCGCTCGGCAGATCCAAGTGCAAACCCGTACCTTGCTCTGGCGGTAACAATCGCTGCCGGTCTGGACGGCGTAAAGCGCGGCTTGACACCTCCGCCAGCCGTAGACGGCAACATCTATGCCATGACGGCGGCTCAGCGCAAAAAGCAGAAAATCGGTTCTTTGCCGGCATCGCTGGAAGAAGCCCTTATTGAACTGCAAAAAGACAAGCTTGTTTGCGATACTCTTGGCAGCCATGTGCTGGAAAAATTTGTAGAAGCCAAGCAGCTTGAATGGCTTGAATACAAAACCCGCGTAAGCCAGTGGGAAATTGACAAATATCTTTCTAAATACTAGGACGAATGTCGAGTTTATATGAAATGTTTAAAAACAGCCTTTCGACAGTCCCTGCCA
>JAKSTR010000148.1 GCA_024402495.1 Treponemataceae bacterium | reverse complement strand
TATAAATAGTACGCGATTGGTTGAGAATTTTGCTAACTTACGGTAAAATAAGCCATTATGCTAGACAAAAATAGTACCATGGTTAAATACGGCGTAAGCCTGCTGGTGGGCTTTTTTAGTTTTTTCTTTTTATTCTATTTAAGTGCAATACTGCTGGAATCAAGACTTCCGGAATCCATAAAACTTGAAGACGGCTGGGAAGTTGCCGTAAACGGCACAAGCTATACAAAACCCCTTCTGTCGGATGTACATTTCCCAATCGTAAGCACCGGCGACGTTGTAACATTAACCCGTTCGTTGTCTAATTATCCCATACCAAACCCGGTTTTGCGCGTACATGCCTGGTACAGCATTGTAGACATAAGCCTCAACGGTTTGCAGGTTTATTCCTACGGTCACGAAATTGCTGCCGAAGGCAAAAACGTTGGCTGCGGCTTTCACGTTATACCTATAAGCAATTTGCCCGATCCTTCCGTTTTGCGCATAACCCTGATTGTATGCGAACCGAACAGTTTTTCTACCATTCTGCCGGTTTATGTAGAAAGCGCCGAAAACACTTTTCCCGGAATTGTACGCGGAAACCTTCTTTTGTGTTTCGCCTCGCTTTTCTTTATAACATGGGGAGTTATCGGTCTGATCGGTTCGGTAATCATGGTGTTCTGCAGGCGTTCGGTTAAAGTTCCGCTGGTATGCTGCTTTTTCCTTCTGTGTCTTGGGCTGGAATCTTTGTACCACAACGGCGTTGTAGACGCTTTTTTCAGGAATTTCTCGTTCAACTCGTGGATGGAACACATTTCAATTTTCTTTTTGAACATAAGCTTTATGCTGATGTTTATAACCCTTATGCCGCTTCACCGCCATTCAAGGCGTTCTTTTTACATTCTGCTCGGCTGGTTCTGCCTTTACGTTTTTGGTGCCGTAGTTCTGGATTTTGTAAATGTCATTCACCTGCCGGCAACGCGCGTTGTGCTTTTTGCAAGCATCGGGGCGGAACTTTTGTGCGGTACGATTGCAATTATAGAAAGCATGCTGCACCACAAGTTTGAAGAAAACCTGAATTCCATCGGTTTTATTGCAGTAGTTATTGCGGTTATTGGCGAACTTTTAATTTATTACATTCTTAAGAATGTCAATGCGCAGGTTAATGTTCTTACCGGTACGGGAATAATTGTTGGTACTGTTTTAATGTTTTTAAGCATTATGATGGGCTTGCTGCTTAAGGTTAGGCCGCGTGCCGAACATGATACCAGCGAAAAGCTTTATAACATCAGCCTTAAAACGGATTATTTAAGCGGCTTGCCAAACCAGATTGCATTTGAAGAAAGCCTTCAGGATTTTGAAGAGCGCTACAAAGAAGCCTATTATGCAATCATTTTGAATATTGAGCCGCTTGGAACGGATGTTCCGGGGCTTGATACTTTTGAAGGCAATTCGGTTCTGCTTACTTTCATCGGTTTTATAAAAAATATTTTCGGCAAAACCGGGCGCGTGTTCCGCATGGCAGACGAATCTGTGTGCGTGCTTTATGCCGCAGAAAATGATGAAATTGTCAGAAAGAATTTGAATAAACTTGACAATATGCTTGATGAAGAAAACCAGCGCCATCCGCGCATGCGTTACTGCATGACGGCTGGTTTTTCGCGCCGCAGCGGTACAACACGCATGAATACGCTTTACCAGCTGGCGCAAAGTCATGTATCTAAAAGTTTTAAATAATTTGAACAAACCAAAAAGGGAAAAAATATGCTTAATTTAAACAACCGCACCGCGCACATTAAGCGCGATATTTTGGAACGTCTTGCGCGTTATCAGATTGAAGGTACTTTGCGCGACAAGGTTCACAACATTCCGGCAGAAATGGCGCCTAAAAATTCTCAGCCAACCAGCTGCTGCATTTACCACGACCGCGCAATTCTGCGTATGCGCATTATGGCGCGCCTTGGTTTTTCGGTAGAAGACGATACCGGCGAATTCCGCCTAGCCGATTATGTAGACGCGGCAACTGAACGCGAAAAGCCGACCTGGCCGATGATTACGGTTCTGGACGAAGCCTGCAATGCCTGTGTACGCACCCGCTATCTGGTAACAAACGCGTGCCAGTCGTGCCTTGCCCAGCCCTGCATCATGAACTGTGCAAAAAAGGCAATTGAAATTAAAAACGGCCGTTCATGCATTGATGAATCAAAGTGCGTAAACTGCGGTTTGTGCATGCAGAACTGTCCTTACCACGCAATCATTAAAATTCCTGTTCCATGCGAAGAAGCCTGCCCGGTTGGCGCAATCAGCAAAAACGACAAGGGAAAGGAAACAATTAACTACGATAAATGCATTTTCTGCGGTAACTGTATGCGCGAATGTCCTTTTGGCGCGATGATGGACAAAAGCCAGCTTTTTGACGTAATCAAGCATATTATGAACGGCAAAAATGTTGTGGCAATGTATGCGCCGGCAATTGCGGCTCAGTTCCGCACCAAGCCCGGTCAGCTGGAAGGCGCGCTTAAAAAAGCCGGTTTCAGCCGCATTTACGAAGTTGCAAAAGGCGCAGATATTTGTGCCGAAAAAGAAGCCAGGGAATTTGAAAAACGCATGGCTGAAGGCGAAAAGCTGATGACGACTTCCTGCTGTTCGGCTTACGTGCGCGCCGTAAAAGTGCACGTACCGGATTTGCTGCCCTGCGTAAGCGATACCCGAAGCCCCATGCACTATACCGCGGAACTTGCCAAAACCGAAAATCCGGACTGCATTACGGTTTTCATCGGGCCGTGTCTTGCAAAGCGCCGCGAAGGTTTTGACGACGATTTTGTTAACTATGTAATTTCGGTAGAAGAACTGGGCGCATTGTTTGCGGCAAAAGATATTGATGTTGCAACTGAAGAATGTGCCGAACTTGACGCGCCGCCAACAGCTTCGGCACGCAGTTTTGCCGCAAGCGGCGGTGTTGCAAACGCCGTAAAACTTCGGCTTAAAAACCCGGACATTCTGCGCGCCGGTATTATTGACGGGCTTGATAAGGACGGCATGAAAAAACTTGCCTATTACGGTAAAATTCAGGCGGGCGTGCTTAAGCCTACGGACGAAACCCCGAACCTTGTAGAAGTTATGGCGTGTCAGGGCGGCTGTATTGCAGGTCCGTGCGTGGTAACAAACCCAAAGGTTGCCGCCGTTCAGCTGAAAAAATATGTGGAAGCCGGCGTTAAGCCCGACCAGAACTAAGCAATAAAGGCGCTTGGTTTGGCGCACAAACCGCATAAAGCGCTTAAAATTGAAAAATAAGAAAGCCGCAGACTGGTAAAATCCAGATCCGCGGCTTTTTTTATTTTTCAGGTTAAATATCGATTATTAAAGTTTTGCCACCCCGAAC
>JAKSTR010000147.1 GCA_024402495.1 Treponemataceae bacterium | reverse complement strand
CGCTTGATGTTCTTGTTATAACCACTATTAAAAAAACTGTCAATACGGTTTTGCATCTTTTGTGAATTTTTTAACAGCAGCATTATAAAAAAAAGCGTGCTGAAACAAAAAAAACAAGGTTTTACTAAAATTATTAAAATATAAAAGCAGCCTTCCGGCAGTCCCTGTCCTGAAAAAAAGACTTACGCTTCGCGTGCGTATTTTTTTTCATGCCAGTGCCTGCCTGCGACTGCTTTTGAGTTTAGAAACACACACATAATTTTTCAGCTGCTTATATTCAACATTTTTACAAATACTGCAATCACTTAAGTAATACTATAGAAAATTAAACACTTTTTTGTTAGACTCTTCCTATTAAATTAGGAGGATTTCTAAAAATTATGGAGATCTACAAGAAACTCATGAACGTTGTAGAAAAAATCGAAAAAGTTATTTTGATTTTAACTACAATTCTTATTCTTGTACTTACCGTGGGCAACGTTTTCTCACGTAAAGTAATTCACATGTCCTGGTCTTTTACAGAAGAACTGGTCGTTGCGGTATTTGTTTTAATTACCCTGCTTGCCGCAGCCCTTTGTGCCAAAGACGGGGAACTGGTAAACCTTAACCTTTTGCACCAGAAACTGCCTGCAAAAGCCAAAAAAGTTGTAGACGTTATTACTCTGGTGCTTTGCATTGGCTTTTGCGCCGTGCTTGTTTATTACGGTTTTGACAAGGTTGCAACACAAATGGCAAACGGTAAACGCACATTCGTACTTAACTGGCCAGAATGGATTTTCTGGTCTTTCATTCCGGTTGGTGCAATCTGCATGATTCTGCACTTTATTGAAAACTTTCTGGACAACTTGAAGGCAGGTAAAAACTAATGATTGCAGCAATTCTTTTTATTTCCTTCTTTGTATTTTTAATTCTGGGCATGCCAATTGCCATCAGCCTTGGTCTTTCAAGCATCTGCGCAATTCTTGCATCGGGCACTTCCCTTTCCATTGTTGCTACCAACATTTATTCAGGCATCAGCAAATTCCTTCTGCTCGCAATTCCGTTCTTTGTATTGTCGGGCAACATTATGGCAAAAGCCGGAATAAGCAAGCGCCTCATTAAATTTGTAGACACCTGCGTTGGTCACAAAAAAGGCGGCATCGCAATTGTATGTGTTATCGTTGCCTGTTTCTTCGGCGCTATCTCTGGTTCAGGTCCTGCAACCGTTGCAGCTCTGGGCATTGTCCTCATTCCGGCTATGATTGAACAGGGCGGATTTTCTGCTGCTTTCTCTTCAGCTTTGATGGCAACCGCATCTTCTGTAGCAATCGTCATTCCGCCAAGCATCGCGTTTGTTGTTTACGCTTCAATTACCGGCGTTTCAATTTCGGATATGTTCATTGCCGGTATCATTCCTGGTATTTTAATCGGCATTGCGTTAATTATCGTAGTTTTAATTGAAGTAAAAAAAGACGGCATTAACATTGAACGTCCGAAAAGCACCGGCAAGGAACGCTGGCAGGCATTTAAGGAAACCTTCTGGGGATTACTGATGCCTGTAATTATTCTGGGCGGTATTTACGGCGGTATTTTTACCCCAACCGAAGCAGCAGCCGTAAGCGTAGTTTACGGTCTGCTGGTAGGCATGTTCATTTATAAAGAAATCAAATGGCGCGACTTAATCGACATTATCGTTGATTCTGCAAAAACAACCGGCGGTATCATGCTTGTTGTTGCGTGTGCTTCACTTTTTTCTTTTGTTTGTACACGTTTTGGCATCGCAAACGCAGCTGCCGAACTTTTGGGAAAAGTTGCAACAAACCAGTTCCTTTTCCTTTTGATTGTAAACATCATTTTCTTAATTGCCGGCTGTTTTATCGACGCAAACTCGGCAATGTACATTTTCATTCCTATGATGCTGCCGGTTTGCAAGGCTTTGGGCTACGATCTGGTTGCATTCGGTCTTGTTGCAACGGTAAACCTTGCAATCGGTCAGGTAACACCGCCGGTTGGCGTAAACCTGTTTGTTGCAATTTCAGTTAAACTGAAAGAAGGAATGGAAGTTACCATCAACAAAATTTCAAAAGCTGTTTTGCCAATGCTTGCAGCTTCAATCATCGTTCTTTTGTTAATTACATACATTCCGGGCTTCAGCACAATTTTGCCAAAAGCCCTTGATAAAAACGGCGCATACACCGGTACTGTCACCGAAAAACAGATGGCAGACGCAAAAGCCGCAATTTACGGCACAAGCGCTGCAAGCAAAACACCAAAAGGCGAAAATTCCTGGGAATCAATCGGCGATTACAGCAACCTTAACTGGACAGAACAGACATGGAACTTTGCCTGTTCTACAACTGAAACTTCTACATGGGCTCAGGCTGGTCGCAAATTCGGCGAACTGTTAAGTGAAGCTACCGGCGGAAAAATCAAGGTAAATGTTTACGCCGCCGACCAGCTTACAAACGGCAACCAGTCGGAAGGCATTCAGGCTTTGATGAACGGCGACCCGGTTCAGGTTTCGCTTCACTCTAACCTTATCTATTCTGCGTTTGACCCGCGCTTCAACGTTGTTTCTTTGCCTTACATCTTCGATTCTGTTGAAGATGCTGACGCAAAGCTTGACGGAAAAGGCGGCGACATGCTTAAAAAAGTCCTTTCTGAATACAACTTGCACTGTATGGGCATTGCAGAAAACGGATTCCGCCAGCTTACAAACAACGTTCACGAAATCAGAAGCGTAAGCGACATGAAGAACATCAAAATCCGCGTCGCAGGCTCTAACCTTTTGATGGAATGCTACAAGCGCTGGGGCGCTGACGCCACCAACATGAACTGGTCGGAAACTTACACCGCACTTCAGCAGAAAACCGTTAACGGTCAGGAAAATCCTCTTCCTGCCATCGACGCGGCTTCCGTTCAGGAAGTTCAGCCTTACTGTTCACTCTGGGGCGCAAACTACGACTGCCTTTTCTTCTGCATCAACCAGAAGATTTATAACAGCCTTACCCCTGAACAGCAGAAAGTTGTTGACGAATGCGGTCAGAAAGCTGCCGAATATGAACGCTACCTTAACCGTTCCGGCAACGACGAAATCATGAACCGCTGGCAGTCTAAGAACGGCGTTAAGATTCTTTCTTACGACGAACTGGACATTGATTCGTTCAAGAACGCCGTTAAGGACATTCCTGGCTGGTACATCAAGCAGCTTGAAGCCGCCGGTCACAAAGACGCTACAGAACTGGTTAGCGCCTTTACAAACTAAGTAACACTTAAAGACAACGCGGCAACCTGCTAAAAACAAGAGCCGCGTTGTCTTTAACCGCTCTGGCACCAAATTGTGCCGCAAAATACCGCAAATTATGACAATTTCAATTTTATT
>JAKSTR010000146.1 GCA_024402495.1 Treponemataceae bacterium | reverse complement strand
AGCATCCGATTTGTTACCTAATATCAGATTCCGAAACGAGTTCGGAATGACAAAACTTTAAAACCCGGCATTCGGGCTGACAAAAGTTTTATCTGATAAAACACTGTTGTTTCACAGGATAAAACAATAGTGTTTCACTGAATGAAACAACGTTGTTTCATCGAGTAAAACAATGGTGTTTCATTCAGCAAAACTAAAATATTTTTGCAAAAAAAGCGCGTGCTGATTGATTGGTTTGTTATTACCACTGGTGTAAGCACGCGGAAGAGTTTTGCGAAGCAAAACTCTTGACTTGAGGTGGGCGTTGGTTTGGTCTGTACTTGACACATTGAACTTTCGTAAAAAATAGTCCCGGTTTTTTTTGCTTTGCAAAAGCACCGTCATGCTGAACTTGGTTCAGCATCCGATTTGTCACCTAATATCAGATTCCGAAACGAGTTCGGAATGACAGAATGAACAAACTTACAGAAAATAGTCCCAGTTTTTGCCTGTACCAAGCAACGATTAGAGACAAAGCGAACAGCAAAAGCTGCGGATTCCGAAACGAGTTCGGAATGACAGAATGAACAAAGCAAACTGCACCTTGAGCACAGACAAAGATATGAATAGAGATAACGCAAATAGCGCAAGCCGCGCCATATAAACTGTGTATTTTTAATTCTTATAATTTGCATTTGAATTGAAACTAAAGCCAAAATATGCTATTACTAAACACTATGAAAACTACCTTGATTAAAGATTTGCTTGTTTCGCAGCCGGACGGAAGGGCTGTGACAGTTTGCGGTTGGGTGCGCACAATGCGCGACTCAAAAAACCTTGTATTCATTCAGGTAAACGACGGCTCTTGTTTTGCCAATATTCAGCTTACCTTTGACCGCAATAATCCAGGTAATGCAAATCCACAGGAAATTGAAAACGAACTTAAACGCGTTTCTACCGGCGCTTCGGTTAAGGCAGAAGGCGTAATCATTCCTTCACCGGCTTCGGGACAGGCTGTAGAAGTTACCCTGCAAAATCTTGTTGTTCTTGGAGAATCTCCTTCTGACTATCCTTTGCAGAAAAAAGGTCATTCAGTTGAATTTTTGCGCGAAATTGCACATCTGCGCCCGCGCACCAACATGATTGCAGCCGTTGCCCGCATGAGAAGCCAGCTTGCTTTTGCCGTTCACACTTTTTTTCAGGAACGCGGATTTCAGTATTTTAACGCACCGTTAATTACCTGCAGCGACTGCGAAGGCGCAGGCGAAATGTTTCAGGTAACAACGCTCGACTTAAAGCGCATTGCAGAAGAAGGCGTTAAAGCCGGCGCAAAGGGCATGGATCCTGCAAAAGCAGAAAACCTTGTAAACTATTCAAAAGACTTTTTCGGCAAGCCTGCAAACTTAACGGTTTCAGGTCAGCTTGAAGCCGAAACCTATGCAACGGCACTTTCGCGCGTGTATACTTTCGGGCCTACATTCCGCGCCGAAAACTCAAATACTCCGCGTCACCTTGCCGAGTTCTGGATGATTGAGCCGGAAATGGCATTTTTTGAACTTGAAGACGACATGGACATTGCAGAAGAATTCGTTAAATACCTTTTGAACTGGGCTTTAACAAACTGCAAGGAAGACATGGCTTTCTTTGACCAGCGCATTCAGAAAGGCTTGATTGAAACTTTGACCCACGTTGTTAATTCTGACTTTGTGCGCATCAGCTATACCGATGCCATTAAGGAACTTGAAAAGAACAATGATAAATTCGAGTTTAAGGCATTCTGGGGCTGCGACTTGCAGACTGAACACGAACGCTATCTGACCGAACAGACTTTCAAAAAACCTGTAATGGTTTACGATTATCCGAAAGAAATCAAGGCTTTCTACATGAAGCTTAACCCGGACGGAAAAACTGTACGTGCGGTAGATGTTCTTGTACCGGGCATCGGCGAACTTATCGGCGGTTCGGAACGCGAAGCTGATTATGACAAACTGGTAAGCCGCATCAAGGAACTGGGAATGAATCCTGAAGATTACTGGTGGTATCTGGATTTGCGCAAATACGGTTCAGTTCCGCACTCTGGTTTCGGCTTGGGCTTTGAACGCCTGATTCGTTACGTAACCGGTATGGGCAACCTGCGCGACGTTATTCCGTTCCCGCGTGCACCAAAACTTGCAGATTTCTAACTTTTTCAAAAGAAAAAGCAGAAAACTTAAAGGAAGCTTAAATTGAACAAAAAACCGCCGGAAATACGGATGTTCTGTATTTCCGGCGGTTTTTTTTGTATTTACGTTGTTTTTCCGTTTATCTTTCAATACGGCAAAGTTAACAAAAACTTGCGGAAATACAAAAATAGCTTTATTCTAAATATTATGAATTTGCACGAAAACAACGATTTTGGGCGCAAGGTTTTTTTTATAATGCCCTCTTTTGATTTTCGCTCTCTGGTTATACCGGCACTTTACGAGCAGGAATTTGAAGTATACATATTTGACAGCTATACAAAAGCAAAAGATATTTTACGCAACTACCCCGATTCCATTTGTTTTATAAACACTGATGAAGGCATGACGCCCGGCGAATGGTATTTTTACGTTAAGTCTTTTGAAGAAGACCCGATGCTTGCTACCATTTTTTTGGGCATTATTTGCACCCGCATGACCAAGGCGCAAAAAGAACAGTTCGTAATGGATACAACTATTCCGGCTGGTATTCTTGAAGCGCGCCTTAGCCACGAAGAACTGATTGAAAACATTATTAAGATTCTGGAAATAAACGGTGCAAAAGGCCGCCGCCGCTATGTGCGCGCAAAATGCAGCGACGATTACGCAAGCTTTGCAACGTTTTTAATTAACGGCAGCGACGTACAGGTTAATATCAACGATATCAGTTCTGCCGGTATTTCGTGTACTACGCAGGCGGTTTATGCAGATTTTTTCAAAACAAATATGCTTATCCGCAATTTTTCTATAACACTGAGAAATAAAAAGGTCACTTGTATCGGCGTTGTTCTTATGACCAACGTACAGGGCGACAAGCTTAATTTTGTAATTGTGTTTACCCCGAATATTGCTTTTACAACCCGCAGTTTTATCCGCGAATATGTGCACCACGAACTGCAAAACCAGATTGATGTAAAAATACTTGAGGTTAAGACCGATACAACGGATTATGCCCAGATTGCGCAGGATGCCGCAAGCAAGGAACGGCTGCCGGAACTGGAAAAAACTTCGTAAAAACAGAAAGCATATAAAAAGCCCGACCGGTTTGCAAACCAGCCGGGCTTTTTGCTTTGCAGGCTAAATATCCAGTTTTTATAAACCCGCCATTCAGAATCTGTTTCGGAATCCGCGGCGGATGCTGAAATAAATTCAGCATGACAAAATGCACATTCAGAATGGCAATACGCATCCGAATAAAAACCGTCATTCCGAACTCGTTTCGGAATCCGATGCTTTTGCTGTTTGCTTTTTCTCT
>JAKSTR010000145.1 GCA_024402495.1 Treponemataceae bacterium | reverse complement strand
GTTATCAGAATCAGATTCCGAAACGAGTTCGGAATGACAAGAATAAACAATGCAAAAGCTGGGGCAGTTGATCTAAAAGTCTTCCAGTTGAGCCGAAACCGTTTCCCACTGGGCAGAAAGTTCGGCGATTTTTTTATCCGCTTCTTCTATTTTCTGCTGTACGGCGCGGCTTTTTGCACCGTCGGAATAAACCGCCGGCAACGCAAGCTGCTGTTCAAAACCGGCTTTTTCTTCTTCTGCATTCGCAATTTCGTTCATCAGCCGTTCTTCTTCTTTTTCAAGGCGCTTGCGTTCGTTCTTGCGCTTTTTCTCTTCTTCCCAGCTCAGCGCCGATTCTGTTTTTGCGGCTTCGCCTTCAGCTTTTGCCCCGGAAGCTTTTACATTTCTGTTATTGTCACCGGCGGCACCCGGAGCAGGCACCGTACCGGCTTCTTCGGCGGCAAGGCGTTCCATGTAATATGCATAGCCGCCTACAAACTGGCGCGCAACGCCGGGTTTCAGTTCCAGAACACGGGTTGCAAGGCTTTCAATAAAACCGCGGTCGTGGCTTACAAACAGAACCGTGCCGCCAAAATCTTTCAGCGCTTCCAGAAGCACGTCTTTAGAAGTCAAATCCAAATGGTTAGTAGGTTCGTCAAGAATAAGCAGGTTTACGGGGCGCAGCAAAAGTTTTAGCAGCGCCAGACGGCTTTTTTCGCCGCCGCTAAGCACGTTTACGGATTTATAAACGTCGTCGCCCCGGAACAGAAACGCACCAAGCATGTCGCGGATTTTAGGAATCAGTTCTAGCGGCGCATCCTGCTCCAGAGTTTCAAGCACGGTTTGGCTGCCTTTCATCTGCTCGGCGCTGTCCTGGGAAAAGTAACCGATGCTTACGCCGGTTCCAAGCTTTACGGTACCGGTAAAATTATTGTCCTGACCGGCAAGAATGCGCAAAAGCGTGGTTTTACCCGCGCCGTTACGCCCGGCAACAACCAGACGGTCGCCGTTTTCCAGTACAAGGTCGAGATTTTTCAAAATTTCCAAATCGCCTAAACCTTCGGCGCTTGCCGGGTAAGTTTTGCACAGGTTTTCAATCGTTAAAACCAGCCTGCCGGAATGCGGTGCAGGAGGAAAAGAAAAGTGAATTTTCTTCAGGTTTTCAGGAATTTCAATTTTGTTTTCAAGAATTTTATCAAGCATTTTCTGGCGTTCCTGCGCCTGCGCTGCTTTTGTTGCCTTGTAGCCAAAACGAATGATAAAATCTTCAAGTTTTTTTATTTCTTCCTGCTGCTGGGCATAGCGCGCCATCAAAGTTTCCAGTTCAACCTGACGCACTTTTTCGTAATGGGTATAGTTACCGGCATAGCGCTTTAAGTCACCGTTAAAAAGCTCGTAAACTTCGTTTACAGTCACGTCCAGAAAATAGCGGTCGTGGCTTACAAGCAGAAAACCGCCGGTAAAATCTTTCAGCCACTGTTCCAGCCAGTTGCGCGCTTCAATATCCAGATAGTTGGTCGGTTCGTCCAAAAGCATAATGTCCGGACTGGAAAGAAGAACCTTTGCCAGCGCAATGCGCATCTGCCAGCCGCCGCTGAACTCGGTAACGGGGCGGTCAAAATCTTTTGCAGAAAAACCAAGACCTATCAAAACCTGCTCGGCAAGCGTCTGGCGGCGATACCAGCCGCTTTCTTCAAGCTTAGTCTGCAAGTCGTGATACGTCTGCAAAAGCGGCGCGCTTTTCTGCTCGTTCTGGGCATATTCGCTACGAGTTAAAAGCTCGC
Source organism: Treponemataceae bacterium (assembly GCA_024402495.1). Classification (GTDB taxonomy): domain Bacteria; phylum Spirochaetota; class Spirochaetia; order Treponematales; family Treponemataceae; genus UBA1240. The sequence continues at coordinate 1,696 of JAKSTR010000145.1, read as the reverse complement.
CGATTTCTTCCATCTGCTTTTCGGTTTTGTAGCCGTCTTCAAAAGCGCGGTCGGCTTCCTGCCGCAGGGTTGAACCGCTGAAAACGATGCCGGACTGCGGAAGATATGCAATTTTTGTATCTTTCTGCACCGCGCGGTCGCCGCTGTCCGGGCTGATTGTGCCGGACAGAACTTTCATCAGGGTAGACTTGCCGCTTCCGTTTGCACCGCAAAGCGCCGCCTTGGAACCGGCGGCAAGGTTTATTGTTGCTTCTTTTATAATGTCGCGGTCGCCAAATGCCAGCGACACTTTGGAAAATTGTACAAATGCCATAATTATTCAATTAAAAATTAGTTTTTGCTGAAGAAAAGAACCAGCGCATTGGAGCTTCTTTCGCTGATTAAGCCGTTTTTAATGCTGCGCGGCTGTACTTCTTCAAAGCGAATGCCGCTGGCTTCAAGCCGGTACAGAAAGTAAACGGGCTTAGAGCTGCGGTCAAACTTAAAGGTTATTGCGCCGTCGTAGCCGCTCTGCTGCAGCGAACTGTTGTCGTTCATCAGCTTTGAATCAAGGAAAACATCAAATTCAACCTTGCCGTGGTTACCCGCGCCTGCCGGTACAATTGAACCCAGACGCTGGTAATCGTTCCATGAGAACGTTCCGTCTTCCATAAAAAGCAGGTCGCCGTAGTTGGAGCTTGAAAACATCGTTCCGTGATCCAGAATGCGCTTGTACTGAACTTCCCGGCGCTGAATTTCTTCTGCAATGATTTCTTCTACGGAAGTCTGCATTGTTACCATAGGGTAAGCTTTTGGCATTCCGCGGTCGTCGGCATACTGAAGGGAAATGTAGTTTGCATTCTTGATGTTTATCGTAAGCGGAGTGCCCGTAAAGCGGTAAACGTTGTTTTCAATTTTTTCCGTACCTTTGTATTCCCAGTTTGCGGCAACGCCTTCAAGGCGCAGTTCAATCTTGCCGCTTTCCTTGCCGGTAGAAAAATGATAGCCCGCCATAAGCTGCTTTATGTCAACACGACGGTTGTTTACCATATTCTGGTAACTTTCAGGGTACCAGTCGGAATCAAGCACTTTTTCAAGGTTTTCATCCAGTTCTTCAACGGCTTCTTCTGCAACAAGCGGCGTAAGTTCGTCGTAAAGGCGCAGGTTATAGGAAAAACACCAGCCCATAGTGCCGTCTTTTGTCAGGATATAAAGCCAGTCGCCGGGCAGCGGCGAAGAACCCGACATGGGGGCAACGCCCTTTCCCTTGTACAGAACTTTTACGGTTTCGTTTTTGCGCAGGCGGTAAACCTGCCGGCTTGTATTAACCGGTTCAAAACGAACGGGCAAGCCGTCTACCGCAACGGTTGCGTACATATTCTGATAATCCCTGTAGCGTTCGTAGGCGGCAAGAATTTTGTTTTTAGACTGTGGTTCCATAATCTGCCAGAATGGCACTTCGATTTTTTGCTGGGTATTTGGCGTACCGACTACGTAAACCTGGCTGATATTCGATTTGATGTAAACTTGTACCAGATCGCCGTCGTGCAAGCCGTATTCGTTGCTGGACCAGAGCATTACGCTGTAGCCCAGACTTTTAGAACATGATGTAAAAAAAATGGCAAATACCGCCAAAATTGTGCAAACTTTGCAAATATTATGTTTTACGCAAATCATGGGCAAAGCATAGCATATTTGCCTTTAAGTGTCTGCGTTT
>JAKSTR010000144.1 GCA_024402495.1 Treponemataceae bacterium | reverse complement strand
TAAAAGTTTTATCTGATAAAACACTATTGTTTCACAGGATAAAACAATAGTGTTTCGCTGTATGAAACAACGTTGTTTCACCGGGTAAAACACTGTTGTTTCATTCGGCAAAACTAAAATAGTTTTTGCTGAAAACAAAAGAACATTCAAACTTTCATAAAAATACTCGCAGTTTTTGCAAAACTCATATAAATTGGCGTAGTTTTCACATTTGCTCACAATTTACATCTTTTTTACCATATATGTAGTTTTTTTTGCTTCTTCTACAACCCAACAGTTTTCGCGCTTTTTTTACCGTGTCTGTAGTTTTCGCTTTTGCGAAAACTATGGGCTTTGCGCATAGACTCAACGGAAATTAGAGAAAATCAAGTAGCGCATGCCGTGCATACACCAAACGACGGTTAGAGATAAATCCGAAGCAAAAGCCATCTGTCATTCCGAAAAAAATTCGGAATGACAGATGGCTTTAAGCTTTAGAAGAAAGTGCCTTAAGGCTTGAGATAAAGTTTCTCAAGCCTTATGCGATTGTGGAGGAAGCAAAATCCGCAGTGTGCGACTTTTTTACCATATATGCTGTTTTTTTCACGTTCTTCTACAATCCAACAGTTTTCGCGCTACACAAGAATCACTGTCATACGCCCGGTTCAAAATATTGACATTCGTTTCTTTTGTCTGCTTTATAAAATCGGAATCTGTTTTACTTATTTTTTTCAGGCAATCTTGAGGCACATGTCTTTTGCAGCATAATAATCATCGTAAGAGTATGCTTTTCATATAAATAAATTGCATACATTAAATTCCCATTGTCTGACGTAAAACAGCAAGCATTCTTTTCTGTCTATCAAAGGAACTTTATTTTCCTCATATATTCTTCAACTGTAATCTTTTTTTTATTTTGCCAGAAGGTCGCTTTTTTCTTATCACATCATGCAACGCGTTTTTTTCGGCTGATACTGCAAAAAAAACGGCGCCATGTAAATGACATCGTTTTTTTCTTTTCTGTATTGCCGTTATTTTTCCATTTCCGGTGAATCTTTTCCAATGTAGATTGCCGGAATTGAAATTAAGGTTACCAGACCTTTGATGATTACGTTTGCCCAGAAAATTGAGATTACGGCAGACATTTCCATTGTGCCTACAAATGCAATCATGGAGAAAATCAGAGAATCGACAGGAATACTTACTGCGTTACTTACCAGAACGCGGCTCCACAAGTGTTTTTTAGTCACTTTTGTTACCCATAAATGGTAAATTTCAGTATCAATCAATTCAGAAACCGTTTCGGCACAAATTGAAGCAATAACAATTCGCCAAACCGGACCCAAAATTGCTGCCCATTCAGCCTGCAATGTCCAGGTCGGGTCAACCGGCAGTGCGGTAACAAGTGCAAAAAAAGCCGCCATCAGCAGGTTCAAGAAGGCACAAACAATAATCAATGTACGTGCACAGCTTTTACCAAGCTTTTTATGAACCATGTCGCGCAATGTAAATGTGAATGGATAAATGAAAGTGCCGCAGTCAACGCTAAAGCCTGCAATAAATGCAACTTTTAAGCTGCCGATGTCGGCAAAGATTTGAGCGCCCGTATAAAGGGCAATCAAAATACAAGAAGTGCGCAGAAATTTTTTCTGCATGTCGTTCGCTGCCAGGAGCTGGCAGCTTTCGTTTTGTAACGGGTGTTCCATACCGTCTTCAATTCCTTGAAGTTATATATTGTGTCAAAATCGGGCGCTAGCAAACTGCCCTACCCAACTTTGCCTGTAAAGGCTAAGCAAGTGATAGAAAATGTAGTGTAATTTTCGTTTTTGTTCAACTACACAAATTTTCCTATTATAATAGAAGAAAATTTGCAAATTTCACAGAACTTTCTGAAAAATGTATAAATCCTCGGTTTTGTTCAGCAAAAAAGAAGGCACGCTGTCTTTGCAAAACCGGGTGTAGCCTTTTTTCTGGTAATAATCGTGGGCGCAGAAAGAATCTGCCCAAAGCAGCGTGTTTTGCGCCCCAAGATTTTTGGCGCACTGTTCAAAATGTTCCAAAAGAAGCGTGCCGTTGCCGCCGCCTTTGCTTACAAAAAGCCCTACCACGGCGGTTTTTGCAATTGAAATTTCGTTTACCCGGCTGCCATTATTATGCAAATAGGAAAAATAATGAAGGAACAGTTTTTTTTCTTCTTCGCTTAAGGAATTTTGCGCATTTTGCAGCCATTCTTCATGACAGAACGCATCAGACGCCCAGAATCCAAGCAAAAAAGCCTTTATTTCCTGCTTTTCTTCCATTACAAAAGACATATACGAATTGCGCTTGTAGAAACGAACCATCATTTCGTAAATCAGCGGCGGCAGGTTTTGCGGATAAAAATCAATTTCGTGACCAAACGCATCAAAACACATCTGCGCCGCCGCCTTAATATCAGAGCCGGCAAAAGGGCGAATCATTTGCTTTCACCTAAAAATGCTTTTATTTTTTCAATATTTGCCAGCGCATCGCTTCTTCCAAGCTGATACATTTCGCGTATTTTTTCAGGGTCGCGCTCGGTGCGTCCTACTTTAAGCTGTCTTGATGGCTGCAAAATCAGCACGGCGCCTTCGTTCCGGCGCTTTTGGGCATATTCAATTGATTCGTTATAGATTAAATGCCGGTTTGCGCTGGTTTTTATGCATTCTTCATAGCCTTTCAGCGTGGCTTTTATCAGCGGCTGCAATTTGTTCGGCTTTTTTTTGTAGCCTTCAATCTGGGTTAAAACCACGATGTTCTTTTTGTATCCCAAATCTTCAAAGGCTTTTAGAGGAACGGAATCGGCAATGCCGCCGTCAAGATACAAGTTTCCGTCTATTTTTACCGGATTTGACGCAATTGGCATTGAAGCGCTGGCGCGAAGCCATTCCATGCCCGTACCGGTTAAGGTAGAAAGTTTTTTGCAGACCGCTTTGCCTGTGCTTAAATCGGTGCAGACAACATAAAATTCTCTGCCTTCGGCATCGGCTTTTACCAGCCCTTCGTCGTCATACGGATCCAGTTCCAGCGGCAGCTGGCGGTAGCAGAAGTCTGCGTTAAAATAGTCGCCGGTTTTTACCAGCGAACCAAAGCTCATGTAGCGTTTGTCGCCGCAATATTTGCACGTGTACCGTATGGACCTGCCGTTTTGTCCGGCAAAATAGCTTGCACCGTGAATTGCTCCTGCCGAAACGCCGATTACGCCGTCTGCAATCAGATTCTGTTCCAGAAATACGTCTAAAACGCCTGCGGTGTATATTCCGCGGTGACCGCCGCCTTCCAGCACCACGCCCCATTTGTTTTTGCCAAAATTGCTGCTTTTTGCGGCAATTGTCTGTTTGTCCATGTTTTCCATGTAGCAAAGTTTAGCATTTTTTGAAAGAAAATGTCACTTGGGCGATATTTTGAAAGAATGTAAAACTATATTAAATATTTGTACGAGAAGGAAAAGTACATAAAAATCTCACCGTTGCAACAAGTTTTCAAGGCAATTATTT
>JAKSTR010000143.1 GCA_024402495.1 Treponemataceae bacterium | reverse complement strand
ATTGTTACTATAAAAAGAAACTTATTATACAGCGAGGTTTTTATATGTCTGACGAAATGGAAAACATTGGCGCAAAACGTGAAAGCGCAGCAAAGGAAAACAAAGGACTTACAATCCGCGATCTGGTACTTACCGCCATTCTTCTGGCAGCAGGCGCCGTATTGAAATTTTTTGTAGGTTCTGTAATTAACTTTTTCGGAATGAAACCAAACTTCATTATTGCAATGTACTGCATGGCAATCGTTCTTATACGCCCAAAAGTTTGGGAAGCCGCCGTTATCGGTCTTTTAGCCGGTGCAATCTGCCAGTTTTTCCCCGGAACACCATGGTTGAACTTTCTGTCAGAATTTTTCGGCGCCATCGTAATGGCACTTTTAATTAAAATTCAGCTGCCAAAAATCGGCAAAAAAGTAGACATCATGCCGATGCTTGCAACTTTCATCAGTACAGTCGTTTCCGGCGGAATTTACGCAACATTCCTTCTGGTAGTAATCAAGTCTACACCGGAAGCCCTAGCCGCCTACGTGCCGATTGTTGGTTTTACAGCTTTGATTAACTGTATCATCGTACAGGTTTTGTACTATCCGCTAAAAGCAACCTTAAAATAATTCGAATCAAAAGCCAGTTTTATGCTTTTCCCATGCTGAACGGTAAAGCGCCATTCAGTATGGGAACTGTCATTCCGAACTCGTTTCTGAATCTGCTTTTTATAACAAATCGGATGCTGAACCAAGTTCAGCATGACGGACTTTTGCTTTGCAAAAACTGCGACTGTTTTTTGTAAAAATTCAGCATGACTTCTGGCTTTTATGCAAAATTCTAAATAAATTTAATAGAAGAAACTTTATAAAATTATGATTACCTTTGAGAACTTCAGTTTTTCTTACCAGGATGCAAAAGAAAAAGCCCTGCAAAACATCAGCTTTACAGTAAACGAAGGCGATTTTTTAGGCATTATCGGCTCGTCTGGGGCTGGCAAAACAACCCTAAGCTGTGCCATAAACGGCATCATTCCGCACCACTACAAAGGCGACTATTACGGCAAAGTAGAAGTAGACGGTCAGGACGTTTTTGATACAGAAGCGTGCAGCCTTAGCAGAATAATCGGCAGCGTTTTTCAGGACATAGACAGCCAGATGACCTGCGCTTCGGTAGAAGACGAAATTCTTTTTGGGCTGGAAAACTTTGATTTTGCAAAAGAAGAAATTGAACAGCGCGTAAACTGGGTTTTAGCCGAACTTGGAATAGAAAACCTGCGCGACCGCGACATTTCAAGCCTTTCCGGCGGACAGAAGCAGAAAGTTGCAATAGCCGCAATTCTGGCGCTGCGCCCAAAATATCTGGTTCTGGACGAACCCACCGGCGAACTTGACCCTTCCGCCAGCCGCAATATTTTCCGCATTCTAAAGGAACTTAACCAGAAATATTCGCTTACCGTAATTGTAATTGAACAGAAAATACGCCTTTTGTGCGAATATGCAAACCATCTTGCCTTTATAGAAAAAGGCAGATTAAAATTTTACGGCACGGTAAAAGAAGTTTTATCGCACCGCAACGAACTTGCAGACCTGGGTCTTAACCACGAGCGCGTTGGCAAAGTGCTGGACGCACTTGCAGACGGCAGACCGGCTGCTGAAATTATAGAAATTGAACAGAATAACTTTATAAAAAAAGAAAATGCAAAAGCACCCGGCGACGAAGTAGTTTTAAGCCTGCAAAAAGTAAGCTTTGGCTACGACGCAAACGCGCTTATTGAAAATACAGATTTTTCCGTTTACAAAGGCGACTTTTTAGCCCTCACCGGCGAAAACGGTTCCGGAAAATCGACGCTGAGCAAACTTATGGGCGGTATTTTAAAACCTGCCGCCGGCGATATTTTTGTAAACGGTCTTAATACCAGAAAAACCAAAAACAGCGTGCTTGCAAAGCACATCGGCTTTCTGTTTCAGAACCCGGACCGGCAGCTGTGCTGCTATACAATAAAAGACGAAATTGCATTCGGTTTAAAAGCCCTTAAAATGCCAGATGTTGAAAAACGTACCGAAGAAATTTTGGCGCGGTTCGGTTTTGCGGCGGATTTGCCGCCATTTTCGCTTAGCCGCGGACAGCGCCAGCAGCTTGCACTGGCTTCAATTATTGCCGTACACCCTTCAATCATGATTCTGGACGAACCGACCACCGGGCTGGACTACAAAGAATGCATTGAACTGATGAACGCCGTGCGCGAACTGAACCAGAACGGCACAACCGTAATTATGGTTTGCCACGACATGGAAATTGTGCGCGATTACGCAGAAAGAATGGTAATTGTTGGGCACGGAAAAATACTTGCCGACGGCAAACCGGCAGACCTTGTTCCGCAGCTGGAAAAAAATTCACTTAAAAACTTGCAGTACGATTGTGCAGAGGAAGAAAAATGAAAGGATTTTTAGACTACGTACCGGGCAATTCAGTTTTTCACAAAATGAACCCGATGACAAAACTTATTTTTGCCTTTGCAATTTGCGTTGCCTGTTTTTCTTCAAGCAATATTCTGGTTTTGTGCCTGCTTCTGGCTTTTAACGTAATAACCGGCTGCATTTGCGGCATAAAGGAACGCACTTTTTCACTTTTGAAAGGACTTGTTAAAATTTCTGTCTTTTTGTTTGTGCTTCAGGTGCTTTTTATCCGCGGCGGAAACGTTATTTTTGAATGGAAATTTATCCGCATTACCGATTTTGGCGTAAAAAACGCCCTCGCGCTGGTTCTGCGCTTAAGCGGCGCAACTTTGCCGCTGGCAATCATGCTTTCGGTTACCAAGCTGGGCGACCTTTCCAACGCGCTGGTAGAAAAACTACACATTCCGTTTAAATATGCCTTTACCCTTACAACGGCAATCCGCTTTATTCCGGTTTTTGCCGCCGAAATGGCTGGCATTATGGAAGCACAGACCAGCCGCGGCATTGAACTTGATACGCGAAATCCGTTCAAAAAAGTTGCGCTCATTCTGCCGCTTTGCGCGCCGCTTCTGGTTTCTTCCGTGCGCAAAACCCAAAGCCTTGCAATCGCTGCCGACCTGCGCGGCTTTAAGTTCAGAAAAGCTGGCAGCTGCCTGAAAAAATATCCATTCTGCGCCCGCGACATTGTGTGTTTTGTAATGTGCGCAGCGTTTATTGCAGCCGGCATTTTGTTCTAGCTGAAAAATAAAGGTTTACGAGATTTTATGCAAAACGCAAAGGCAAAAACCGCCTAGCAAAAACTAGCGCCTAAATAAAGCCAGCAGTTAGAAAAAACAGAATAAAAACAAAGCCCGCCTATTTTGAAAGAAAGAATAAGCAGGCTTTGTTTTTGCATAAAATACGCATAATTTGAATTACAAATTACTGTTCAGTTTTCATTTCGTCTGCAATTTCCTGTACGGCTTCGATAGAAAGCCCGGTTGCATAGGAAATTTGTTCTATACTTAATCCTATATTTAGTAAATTCCGCGCTGTTTCGTACTTGCCTTTTTCAATTCCAATCTGTT
>JAKSTR010000142.1 GCA_024402495.1 Treponemataceae bacterium | reverse complement strand
ATTAACATTTGTTAATGACAAAAAAAGTTTTTGGCGGCATTAACAAATGTTAATAGCCTGAATGTTGAATTTATATTACTTAGCCTGAATATTTTTTTATGTGCAGAAAAACAGCCCGGTGAAGCTTTTAAAAACCACCGGTGAAAACTGAAAAATCACCGTTCGTTTTTCAAAAAACGCACGGTCGTTTTTGAATTTTCCACTGTGCGTTATAGGGTAAAACGCACGGTCGTTTCAGCACAAACGCAAGGTGACTTTGAAGCAAACGACCGTGCGAATTTTGAAAAGCACAAAAAGACCTTAAAAAAAGCTTTTTTGCAAAAAAAAGCCAGCCCGATGAGCTTTAATCTTTCAGGCTGGCTTTTGGAATTTTTACAGTATGGCGCGCGTTCAGCGGTAAATTAAAACCTCGCAGTTTCCGCCGTCATCAAAGGATTTAATCTCGTACTTAAGCGCGCCGCCTTTATATATCTGGTCGTAAAGTTCCGGCGCGAAATGCAGACTTTACCGCAAAACTTTCTGGCTTTCAGCTTAAAAACTTTTGCCTTTTGTGCTATTTTTTATGCAGCAAAAACCAAAAACAATTGGAGTTTTTATGAATATTACAGACAGAATTGGCAGAAAAATAAATGCTGTTTTAAGCGGCAAAATAAAACCGTGTACCGCAAAAGAATACACTTACCAAAAAGTATTTGATTCGGCAAAATTTGTTTTTCCCGGTTATAAAAGCCTGCTTGGTACAGTTGATTTTGCAGAATACAGCGATGATGTGCGCGAGTTTGGCGTTTATACTTTGAAAAACGGCATTTTTGTTTTTGGCGCAGAAGAAGTTTATTCTGCAAAAAAAAATGTACTGGAACCGATTACAGCGCAGCACAAAAATCCTAAAATCGGAACACTTAAAAACCTTAAGGTACAGAAAACCATTGACGGTACGGTTGCAAATTTGTTTCTTTCCGGGCTTGAAAAAAACTATTACCATTTTACGGCAGAATGTCTGCTGCGCTGGTGGGTATTAAAAAACAGCGGCATAGAACCGGATTATTACGCCGTATACACCGGCACAAAAGAAACAAGTTTTCAGAACCAGCTGCTTGAACTTGCCGGTATTCCGAAAGAAAAAATATTGAAACTGCCGGAAGGAACTGTAATTCAGGCAGAAAAGCTGGTTGCGCCAACTCTGGTAAACAACTGGAAAGAAGGTTCGTGGCGCGGTTATCAGGCTTGCATAAAGCAGTGGCTTCCTCTCTGGGCAAAAGATTTGTATTCTTTTATCATTTCAAGAAATACAGAAAAAGACAGCTATAAAAAAAGCCCGTATATTTACATTGAACGCGACAAAGCGCCGGTAAGAAAAATTTTGAATTCGGCAGAACTTTTTGAATGCCTTGAAAAATACGGTTTCATAAAGGTATATCTTGAAGATTTGACGGTTTCGGAACAGATTAGCCTGTTTAACAATGCAAAAATCATTGTTTCGCCGCATGGGGCAGGACTTGCAAACTTAAGCTACTGCCAGCCCAAAACAAAAGTTCTTGAATTGTATCCGGAATTTTTCCATGAACCGGGACTTCGCATTCTTTCAACGGTTATGGGGCTGGATTACAATTATTTAATTTGCAAATCGCCGGTTAAAGAAGACGAAAACCCTGTTGCAGACGATATTCTGGTTGAAGACATTTCAATTGTTGAAAACTGGATAAAAGAAAATATTTAAACTGCAAAACCCAAATTGAACTTGCGGCATTTCCAGAATATTTTTTAGAAATGTCCGCAAGTTTTAAGACTTAAATCGCAAGACTTTAAACATCTCGTCTAAAAAAACCTTTCTTATACAATTCATTTTGTCATGCTGAACTATATTCAGCATCTGATTTATTATCAAAAACAGATTCCGAATCGAGTTTGAGATGACAAAACATTAAAACTCAACCTTTCGGCTAATAAAATGTTCCGGCGCAAAATGCAGACTTTACCGCAAAACTTTCCAATCTTTCAGCTTAAAAACTTTTGCCTTTTGTGCTATTTTTACTGAATGAAAAAAATATTAAGCAAAATTGACGGTGTCTGGGCTTTGGCGCTGTGTTCGCTGCTGTGGAGCACCGGCGGATTATTGATAAAGTTTATAAATGCGTCTTCTTTTTCTATTGCCGGAATGAGGAGCTTTATTGCGCTGGCTGTTTTTATGCTTGTTCTGCGCCGTCCGCCGGTTTGGTTTGTAAAAAATTCTTACGGCGCAGTAGACAGGCGCGCAACGTTTTTTATGTGGCTTGCCGGTATCTGCTACAGCGCCACAATGATTTTGTACTGCATGGCAAACAAGCTTACTACCGCGGCAAATACCATTCTGCTTCAATATACAAACCCCGTGTACATTATTCTGTTTGGACCGCTGATTTTGGGCGAAAAAAACAGCAAAAAAGACTATTTTACAGCCGCCGGCGTAATTGCAGGCATTATTCTGTTCTTTGCCGGTGACGTGCAGGGAGGAAACTTGCTGGGCAACGTACTGGCGGCTCTTTCCGGCGTTACTTTTGGATTTTGTACAATTTTCATGCGCATTCAAAAAGCCGGCGGTTCGCAAAATTCTTTTATGATTGCTCATTTTTTAACCGCGTGTTTCGGTCTGCCTTTTGCTGTTGCCCAGGGCGGCTTGCACGACGGCAAAAGTGTTGCCGCGATTTTTGCAATAGGTATTTTTCAAATGGCGTTTGCAACTTTGCTTTATTCAAAAGGCATTGCCAGGGTGAAAGCCTTAAGCGCGTCCATAATTTCCATGATTGAACCTTTGATGAACCCGGTTTGGGTCATGATTTTTGCAGGCGAAGTGCCAAGCTTAACCTGCGTAATTGGCGGCGTAATTATTTTGGGCTGCATTTTGCTTCGCGAAGCCATAAAAACGCCCCAAAGCTGAAACGCTGACAAAGCCACGGGTTTTTGCTAAACTTTGAACATGGAATACACTTTTGCACCCTATACAAAAGAACAGTGGCTTGAATTTCAGCTTGAAATTACAAAACTGCGCTATAAAAATATAAACCGGAAGCAAAAAACTGCTTATCTTGCGGTTCTGATTGTTTTTTCGCTGCTTTTTGCCGCAAACATTGTAATTAACATTATTTATTTCAGCGACGACAGCATTCGTTCAATTGTTCTGTTTTTAAGCGGTGCGTTTCTTTTCTGGTATTTAACTGTGCCCCGGCTGTTTTTCATTCCTTCATACGTAAAGGGCAGGCTTGAAAAACACTGGGCAAAAGGCAAAAATGCCGGCGAAACCACGGACACGGTAAAAATTGCTGACGGTGTTTTTAGCCTTGCCCAAAGCGACGGCAAGTTTTTAACCATGCCGCTAAAAACTGTTGCAGGCGTTATTCAGACCAGCAGCCTGATTGTTGTACCGCTTTATCCTGCGGTTTACGAAATTATTCCTAAAAATATTTTTGCCACAAAAGAAGAAGAAAAAGAGTTTTTGGCGGCGCTTAACTGCAAGTAGATGCGCAAAAAAAGCTTTTGCAGTAGGAAAATTCGATATTTGCGCCGGTACAAA
>JAKSTR010000141.1 GCA_024402495.1 Treponemataceae bacterium | reverse complement strand
ATTCGGAATCTGATTCTGATGACAAATCGGATGCTGAACCAAGTTCAGCATGACAGATGTTATGCACAGCCGCCGAAGGCTAATAAATTCGCACCGCAGTGAAGGCAATACTTTTTCGGTTTTTTCATGATTATGCTGCTGATAGAAACTGACAAAAGGCGTTTTTGGCGGCGTTCTACGCAAATTCTGCATACTGTTCGTATACACTTGCACGCAAAAAATATAAAATGCAGGCATCTTAATAAGTTTGTGCAGATTGTCCGTAGGGCAGCTGTAAAGGGAAAAATCGTATGGAAAGAAAAATGAATTTAATAAAATCAGTAAAAAATGATTACGGTCTGTTTTTTACTTTTCTTTTGCCGGTTATGATAATCGTTGTGGAAGTTATTTATTCGTTTTTGGGTGATGAAAAAATCGATATAAATGCATTATTTTCATTGTCATATTCTGTGCTGATGCAAACTTCTGTTTTCAGGAGATTTTTACTTTTATTTGCAGCATTTCTAGTTTGTTTAATATGCTTTATAAAGCGAATTGCATATATAAAATCGTTTGAGAATGAAAATAAAAAGATTGAAGCAAAGGTTGTTGACATTCGTTATGTAAAAGACAGATGTGGCGTTGATGTTGAATTCGATTTATATGGAACAAAATGTAAAAAACATTTTACCTTGATGAATAATGCTCAGACTAAGTACATTCACATGGATTCAGACATTGTATTGATAATGAAAGGTGAAAATCCTAAAAAAGTTTTAATTGAAGAATTATATTTTGATTAAAAATATATTGCAGTTTTTAAAGCCTGCAAACGGGTAATTTGCCGCGAAAGCAAACTTTTGCAGTTGAATTAAAGCCTGCCGTGTTGTCTGGTGTATTTTGCAGAAAAAACGGGCAGGCGAAAAACTGAAAAATGATGGTTTTCGGTTTTTCGCCTGTACCGATTGAAAATATGTAATGCTGTTTCAATTTGCACGCATACAGAACAGAAAGCTCTTTCTGTTTTATAAAAACCGAAAGATATTTTGCAGTTTCAATTTACGTATTCTGCAATTTTTTCATTCGGTTTTTATAAAAATTACTTCAAGTTTCTGGCGTAAAGGGTAGAAAGTTCTTTCAGCCATTCTGCCTTTTCTCTGCTAAAATGGTTTTCGCTCATGCGCCACTGCCAGTTGTGTCCGCCGGTTGTTGAAGGCGTGTTCATTCTGCCTTCGCTGCCAACTGCAAAAATATCCTGCATTGGGAAAACGGCAAAACCGGCAACAGAACTGAATGCAAGCTGAATCATGCGCGGACAAATCTGCGAATCGTCGCTTACACCGCCCAGATAATTTTTAATCATTTCAATTTCGCGTTCAGGTGCGGCGTTCAGCCAGCCCTGCATCGTTTCGTTGTCGTGGGTACCGGTGTAAACAACGCTGTTTTCGCTGTACATGTGGGGCAAAAATGAATTTATGCAGCCGCCGGCATCTATTTCGTTTGTATTGAATGCAAACTGCAGAACGCGCATACCCGGCAGTTCAAAATCGTCACGCAGTGCTTTTACTTCATCAGTAATAAGCCCCAAATCTTCGGCAATAACCGGAATATCGCCCAGCTGCTTTTTGATTGCGTTAAACAAATCGTGATCCGGACCTTTTATCCATTCGCCGGTTACTGCGGTTTCTGCGCCAGCCGGAACTGACCAGTAAGCTTCAAAACCTCTGAAATGGTCAATGCGCACATAGTCTACGACGCTTAGCATTGCCTTTATGCGTGTAATCCACCATGCGTACTTAGTTTTTTTCATTGCTTCCCAGTTGTAAAGCGGATTGCCCCACAGCTGGCCGGTTGCGCAGAAATAATCCGGTGGTACGCCTGCAACGGCAGTCGATTTTCCGCTTTCGTCTACCTGAAAAAGGTTCTGGTTTGCCCAAACGTCGGCAGAATCCGGTGCAACGAAAATCGGAATGTCGCCGATGATTGAAATTCCCTTGCTGTTGGCATAATTTTTCAAATTGTTCCACTGTTCAAAAAAGAAAAACTGAATGGCTTTGTAAATTTCAATTTCGTTTGCGTGGTCTTTTTCCCATTTGTTTACGGCACGTGTGCTGTGGGATGCCAGATTTTCCGGCCAGTAATTGCTCCACATTGCGCCAAAACGATTTTCTTCCTTTGCTTTTGCGTCGTAAAATTCTTTGATGCTCATGAAAATTGCGTATTCATCAATCCAGTAAGCCTGTTTTTCTTTAAATTCTGCATAGCTTTGGGCAAAATCGTTGCTGTTATTTGAAATTTTATCGATGAAATGCTGTGCCGCAGTTTTCAATACCGGAATTTTCCAGAAAACAACGCCGCTGTAATCGATATATCCTTCGTTTTTCATCCAGTCCGGCGGTGTAATTTCTTCGGTTGACAAAAAACCCTGTTCGGCAATCATTTGAAGGTCAATCATCAGCGGGTTGCCGGCAAAAGTTGAAAAAGAAGCGTAGGGCGAATCGCCGTAGCCTGTTGGTCCGATAGGAAGAATTTGCCAGAGTGTCTGGCGTGCCGAAGCGAGCCAGTCTACAAAACGGTATGCCTGCTGACCAATTGTGCCAATTCCAGGCGTGCATGGCAATGAAGTTGGATGAAGCAAAATGCCGCTAGAACGTGTTAAACGCATAAAAACCCCCGAATAGCATTTTTTACATATAAGTTTTGTTTTTTAATATGCAGAAATGCTGAAGAACCTGATATTTTATACAGAAATTATTCATTTTAAACCGTGTAAACCGGTTTTTTTACGATACCATGTCTTTTATATTGCTGACAAGCAGAAACGGCGCAAAAAATAAAAAAAAGTGACTTTTGCAGTAAACAAAAGCCACTTTGGGTTAAAGCGAAAGTTTTTGTATTTTACAAAAAAATCAGCCTGAACATCGAGTTTTGATATTTGCCCGGATTTTAGAGAATGTTTTATAAAAACAACGCAGGCAGGTACGGGCACGAAAAAAAACGTCACGACCGAAGGCCGTATTTGCCGCATAGCTTCGAGCAATGCTTTTTTTCGAGGCAGGGATTGCCTGAAGTTTACTTTTTTATAAATTTTCAGACTCGATATTCGGGCTAAATTACTGTTTGGTCAAGATCTTTTCAGTTTTCTTCTTTTTGCAAACCAGCAGAATTGCCAGAACGCAAAGGCTGATGGCAGAAATAATATTTGCCGCAATAAAAAGCGGAATAGGCCCATATTGAACGAATATTTTATGTTCCGTTCCGTCGCCTGCAAGCGGCAGCTGTATTTTACCCAAATCGCTTTTTGCAATTGGCAGCGGCTGCCTGTTTTCGTTAAACGCTTTATAACCGCTGTACCACTGCAAAGGAACTTCCACCGTTAAATCGTCGCCGCTTGCGGTATAATCAAAACTCAGTTTTGTTCCCCGCTTGCTAAAATTGCTTATTTTCACATTTTCCGCCAAAGACGGAATAGGGTAAGGGGAAAATGTTGCAGAAATAGCATCTGTTCTTTTTGCAATATCGTAAACACACGCAAATTCAAAGTTGTCATATTCAAAAACGTAAAACATTGGTGGTGTTAATTTTTGGTTATGAGATTTAGTTGCAATAGCTAAATTATTTTGATATGGAAACTGTTCACCTTTTACAGCAAAAGAAATTAACGGTAAAA
>JAKSTR010000140.1 GCA_024402495.1 Treponemataceae bacterium | reverse complement strand
TCTTTCAGCGTAACGTAGGTTTTGCCGGTGCCGCCTTCTTCCGGGCGGGCAAAATGGAATTCTTCTACGGCGTGGCAGCTTTTTAAATATTTATGAACGCCTTCCTGCAAAATGCCGGCACCTTTGCCGTGTACTACGGAAAAACTCTTCAGATGCTGCATGCCGGCTAAATCAATCTGGCGTTCAAGGGCTTTCATCGCTTCTTCGTAACGCATACCCAAAAGCCGCAGTTCAAACTGCGCCCGTTCGGCACTTTTACCAAAACTTGCGCCGGCAATTCCGCCGTCGTCGTTGCTTTGGGCAAATTCTATGCTTACGGTTGGCTTAAGGCTTTGGGCGCTTACCGGCGCAAAAGAAAGGGTATTTTCCTTGCAGGACATTTTTAAAGTACCAAAAGCAACAATCCAGCTGCCTTTTTTGTCTTGACGCAGAATTGTGCCGCGCTTGCCCTTGCACAAAACTTCAACACCTTCTGCAAACTGGGTAGGCATTTTGGCGCTTGCATCGGTTTTTTCGCCGTTATACGCGGCAAAGCTGGCAAGTTCTTCCTGCATTCGGTTCAGTTTTTCATAATCGGCGCTGGTTTTGCCGGCTTTTTCAAGTTTTTCGGCTTCTTCTTTTTGCAGTGCCGCGGAATCAATCCAAAGCTGGTTCAGGGTTTCGTTTTCTTTTTCAATTGCGTCGCTTTCGGCTTTAAGCGCGTCGTTTAGTTCGTTTATAAAACCCTTTACTGCCAGAGTTTTTTCGCGGGTCATTTCGCCTTCGCGGATGGTGCGCACAAGGTTTTCCAGTTTTTTGCGGCTGTCGTCTGCAAAATTGCTTAAGCGCCGGTAGCCCTGTTCTCGCAGTTCGTTTTCTTTCTGGCGCAGGCGCAGTTCCTTAAGGTCTACGCTGCGGCGCTTTTCTCTGATTGACTGTTCTTCTACCATTTGCTTTTGCTTCAGCTGGTCAAGTTCGTCGTATTTCTGGCTTAACTGCTGAATAAGCTTTGAAACGTCGGCTTCGTCGCCGTCCAGATATTTCTGGGCTTTCTGCGCAATTGCTTCGTTTAAGCCGTTGCGCCGGGCAATTTGAAGCGCGTGGCTTTCGCCGGGTACGCCCATAATAATGCGGTAAACGGGAGAAAGCGTGTTCTGGTCAAAATCTACCGAAGCATTCAGGCATTCGGGCTTGGTGTAGCCGTAATTTTTAAGAATACCGTGGTGGGTGGTTACCAGAACGAAGGATTTTCTTTCTATTAAATGATCCAGTACTGCCATCGCAATCGCGCCGCCTTCCTGCGGGTCGGTGCCGCTGCCCAGTTCGTCCAAAAGCATAAGGGTTTTGCTTGTGGCGTTTTGGGTCATGTATGCAATGTTTTTCATGTGGGCGCTAAAGGTAGAAAGGCTCTGGTCCATTGACTGTTCGTCACCGATGTCGGCATAGATGTCGTCAAAAACGGGCAGGGCAGTGCCTTCTACCGCGGGAACGGGGAAGCCGCTCTGGTTGAGGGCGGCAAACAGTGCAACCGTTTTAAGGCTGACGGTTTTACCGCCGGTGTTTGGACCCGTGATGATTATTACTTTTTTGCCCGGCAGAAATGCAAGGCTGATTGGTACGGCTTTTGCGCCCAAAAGCGGATGCCGCCCCTGCTTGATTACCAGAGTCTGGGCATTTTCTTCGTTTTCGGTGTCTGTGCCTGTGGTGGCGGCAAAAATGCAGCGGTTTTCTAGTCCCCAGCGTGCCGCGGCAAATGCCCGGTCTAATTGAAGCATGATGCCGTGGGAATTTACAAAATCCTGGTAAAAGGCAGAAAGTTCTTTGGTCAGCTCTTTTACGATGCGGCGGATTTCTACCGCCAGCCGGTTTTCTTCCTGTATAAGCTCATTGTTTTTCTGTACGATGTCTTCCGGTTCAATAAAAACCGTGTGACCGCTTTGCGAAAGTTCGTGTACTATGCCGCGCACCTTGCCCTTAAAATTGGCTTTAAGCGCCAGAACCTGACGGTCGCTGCGCAGAACTGGAATGTCTGACTGCAAGGCTTCTTTCAGGTTTGGGTCGCTGGTGTATTTTTTTAAAAGACCTTCTACGTCGCGTTTTATGCCGTTTATTTTGCCTTTTATTGCGCGTATTTCGGGCAGATCGCGTATTGCGCCGCTTTCGTCTATTATGCGGTAAATCATTTTGTGGGGCGCAGAAAGGTCGCTTAAGTTCTGGCAAAGCGTTTCTAAGGCGGCGAGGCTGTTTTTGGTACAGCATGCCGGGGCTGCGGCTTTAAGCTGGTTTACGCTTGCGCAGAACTGCCCCACGGCGCTTAAATCTTCCAGATTTAGCGAAGCGCCTTCAACCGTAAAAACCGGAAACAGATGGGCGATTTTTTGCCACGGCGTTATTTTTAAAGGCTGATTGTCCAAAAGGGCTTTCGTCCATTCGGCAGCGAGATTTTTGTTTTTTTCTATTATTTCAGTGTCGGTGTCGGGTTCTATGCCGCGCAAAAGGTCGGCGCCTTCTTCGCTTGCGGCAAAACTTGCTACGGTATTGCGTACCCTGTAATATTCCAGAATATTTAATGTGCGGTTATCCATGTTTTTTCCGTAATTTTGGTTGAATATTGAATTCTGTAAAAATTCTAAAGCTAATAAGAACAGCCTTTACGCAGAACTTATATGAAAAACGGCTTGTATTTTGTACGGTGCATTTTTCGGTTTCTGCCTGCGGCTGTTCTTCCTGTTTTTTCCGTATTTATTGATGGTTCTTTATCTGCAAAATTTCTTCAAATTTACGTTCATTCTGAAAGTTGGAAAGAAAAAGCGTGCGGCGGTCAGTCTTCCCAGCTGCCGGTTATGATTTCTTCTTTTATGCGCTGCCAGCTTTCAAAGCGTTCGGCGCTGATGTCGCCGTTCTGCACTGCTTGCAAAACCTTGCAGCCGGTTTCGTGGGTGTGGCTGCATGACATTCCGAACTGGCACTGACCGACAAACGGCAGAAATTCCTTGAAGTACAAAATCAAATCGTCGGCTTTTATGCCGTCCAGAACGAAGCGGCGCACGCCGGGGGTGTCGATAATGTGGGCTACTGCGCCTATTCTGCCGTCCATCAGCGATTCGTTTAGCTGCAAATGGTACAGATTGCCGCGTGTGGTGGTGTGCTGTCCGCGGTCGTATTTTTGCGAAAGGCTGCCGGTTTTTAGCACCACGGTAGAATCGAGAACGTTTACTACGCTGGATTTGCCTACGCCGGACTGACCGAAAAATACGCTGCGCTTGTCTTCCAGTATCGAAGCCAGTTCGGGTATTCCTTCGCCCGTGCGTGCCGAAACGCGCAAAACCCTGTAGCCGATTCTTTCCCATTCTTTCAGCCGTTTTTCGGCATCGCTTTGGGCTATTAAATCGTATTTGTTGCACAGAATGATTGGCGTAATTTCGGCTTCTTCCGCCTGTGCCAGAAGCCGGTCTACAAAGCGCGGTCTAAACGGGGGAGAATCCGGCGTGGTAAAGCAAAACACGTGGTCTATGTTTGCCGCCAGAAGCTGGGGTGCTCTGCCTTTTACGTTCCAGCGCACAAAAGCGTTTTTGCGCGGAATAAGTGAAAGAATTTGCCCTTGCTTTTCGTCGCTTTCATCGGCTTCAATTTCTACGCTGTCGCCGGGGGCTAAAGGATTGTAGTATTTTTCCGGGGCTTTCAGTTTCTTGCCTTTAATAGAACATTGCCGGGTTGTCCCGTCGTCACATTCCACTGTAAAAACATTGTTTGAACCGCCAATTACTGTACCATTCATAATTAATTGAATTTGCTGGAAAAAATGTTCTGTGTCAAG